>NZ_JBSRVX010000026.1:0-87525 GCF_055134745.1 Actibacterium sp. | reverse complement strand
GTTCCAGTTCCGGCGTGGCCGTGGCCGTGCAGGGCCTGTGCCAGGAAGCCGGGATCATCTTCATGGCCGGGCTGACCCATTCCAACGATACCACCGGCAAGGACAAGAAGGCCAATGGCTTCCGCCATTTCTTCAACGCCTATATGTCGGGCGCTGCCCTGGCACCGGTGCTGGAAAAGGCTTACGGCAAGGATCGGCGCGCCTATCACCTGACGGCCGATTACACCTGGGGCTGGACGCAGCAGGAATCGATCCAGGCCGCGACCGAGGCGGTCGGCTGGACCACGGTGAACAACGTCCTGACGCCGCTGGCCTCTACCGATTTCTCGTCCTATATCGCGCCGGTTCTGAATTCGGGCGCGGATGTTCTGGTTCTGAACCATTACGGCGGGAACATGGTCAACTCGCTGACCCAGGCCGTGCAGTTCGGCCTGCGCGACAAGATGGTGAACGGCAAACAGTTCGAGATCGTCGTGCCGCTGTATTCAGAGCTGATGGCGAAAGGCGCAGGCAACAACATTCAGGGTGTGTTCGGATCGACCAACTGGTCCTGGACCTTGCAGGATGCCGGCACCAAGGCGTTCGTTCAGTCCTTTGGCACGAAATACGGCTTTCCGCCGTCGAATGCCGCGCAGACATGCTATGCGCAGACGCTGCTTTATGCGGATGCCGTCGCGCGGGCCGGGTCGTTCAACCCCTGCGCCGTGGTCGAGGCCCTGGAAGGTTTCGAGTTCGACGGGCTTGGCAACGGGCCAACCCTGTATCGCGCAGAAGATCACCAGTGCTTCAAGGATGTGCTGGTCATGAAGGGCAAGGAAAATCCGGCCAACGAATATGACGCCCTGGAAGTGGTGGAAATCACGCCCCGCGCCCAGGTGGAATATGCGCCGGATCATCCGATGTTCGCGGGCGGATCACTGGGCACCTGCAACCCCGGTGCCTGACGCCCGCCGGCCGGCCGTGTTCTGGGGACATGGCCGGCCATTTTTGCATCATTTCAATTTTCGGGGGTAACGACCGATGGACGCGATCCTGCTGCAAATCCTGAACGGGCTGGACAAGGGGTCGGCCTATGCGCTGATCGCGCTGGGACTGACGCTGATCTTCGGCACGCTGGGCGTGGTCAACTTTGCGCATGGCGCGCTGTTCATGCTGGGCGCATTTTGCGCCGTCACGCTGCAGCGTATCCTGACGCTGTCCTTTGAAACCATCGACCCGGTCAAGCTGAACTTCCTCGGCCAGCCGCTGAAGGTCAAGACAACCTATCTGGAACACTGGTTCGGCACGGAATTCGGAGCGGCGATCATCGACTGGTCGGTGCCGCTGGCCATTCTGTTCGCCATTCCCGTGATGATCGGTATCGGCTTCCTGATGGAGCGCGGGCTGATCAAGCATTTCTACAAGCGGCCCCATGCCGACCAGATTCTGGTAACCTTCGGCCTGGCCATCGTGCTGCAAGAGGTCGTGAAATATTTCTTTGGCGCCAATCCCATTCCGACCCCTGCCCCCGATGTATTCCGCGGATCGTTCGATTTTGGCGCGCTGGTCGGCATCAAGGCCGGCAATGTGATCTATCCCTATTGGCGCATGGTCTATTTCTGCTTTGCCGCCATCGTGATCGGCGCGGTCTTTGCCTTCCTGCAGTTCACAACGTTCGGCATGGTGGTGCGCGCCGGCATGGCCGACCGTGAAACCGTGGGCCTGCTTGGGATCAATATCGACAAGCGGTTCACCATCATGTTCGGCATTGCCGCCGCTGTCGCCGGGGTGGCGGGCGTGATGTATACGCCGATCAATTCGCCCAATTACCACATGGGCATGGATTTTCTGGTGCTGTCCTTCGTCGTGGTCGTCGTGGGCGGCATGGGCAGCCTGCCGGGTGCGGTGCTGGCGGGGTTCCTGCTGGGCGTTCTGGAAAGTTTCGCGTCGATGAACGCGATCAAGTCGCTGCTGCCCGGCATCGACCAGATCATCATCTATCTGGTGGCAATCGTCATCCTGCTGACCCGACCACGCGGGTTGATGGGGCGCAAAGGCGTGATGGAGGAATAAGACATGCTGGGACTGGAACGCAAAGATCTGACCATGCTGGTCATCGTGGCCCTGCTGGCCATCGCCGCACCCTTCATCTTGAACCCCTTTCCACAGGGCAGCGCCATGGCGCAGTTCAACGCGGGCTATCCCGACCTGATGCAGCGGTTCGTGATCTTCGGCATCTTCGCCATCGGGTTCAACATCCTGTTCGGGCTGACCGGCTATCTGTCTTTTGGTCATGCCGCCTTTCTGGGGGTGGGCAGTTATTCGGCGGTGTGGATGTTCAAGCTTTTGTCGATGAATGTCATCCCGGCCATCATCCTGTCGGTGATCGTGGCGGGGCTGTTTTCGGCGCTGATCGGCTTTGTGTCACTGCGCCGATCGGGCATCTATTTCTCGATCCTGACGCTGGCCTTCGCGCAGATGTCGTTCAACCTGGCCTATTCGGTGCTGACACCGATCACCAACGGCGAAACCGGGCTGCAACTGTCGCTGAGCGATCCGCGCATCCTGGATGGCGCGTCCAGTGGGTCGCTGCCCGTCACCAGCCTGTTCGGGCTGGAAATGCGATCAACCTATGAACTGGCGCTGGGTGCATGGTCGTTCCAGTTCAACGCCGGGTATTACCTGTGCGCGGCGCTGCTGATCCTTGCCTTCTATCTGGCGATCCGCATCTTCCGGTCGCCGTTCGGGATGATGCTGCGGGCGGTGAAGACCAACCAGACCCGCATGAAATATACCGGGCTGAACCCGCGCCCCTATACGCTGGCCGCCTTTGTGATTTCGGGCATGTATGCAGGCCTGGCGGGCGGGCTGCTGGCCAGCATGGACCCGCTGGCCGGTGCCGACCGGATGCAGTGGACCGCGAGCGGCGAGGTCGTCCTGATGACGATCCTGGGCGGGGCCGGCACATTGCTGGGGCCGGTGCTGGGGGCCGGTTTCATCAAGTATTTCGAAAACATCTTTTCGAAAATCAACGACGCCGTGCTGCACAGCTGGTTTGCCGCACTGCCCGACGGGCTGGAAAACCTGCTGGTTGGCGTGTTGCATCCCTTTGTCGGCAAGGGCTGGAACCTGACGCTGGGCCTGATGTTCATGGCCATCGTGATCTTCCTGCCCGGCGGGCTGATGGAGGGCGGGCAACGTATCGGGCGATTGCTGCGCCGCCGCAAACCCACCGCCGACACCAAAGCCGCACCGCGTGCGGCAGAATAGAAAGGGCCAGATCATGGGAATCCTGGAAGTCAAAGGCGTGAACAAGCGCTTCGGCGGGTTGCAGGCGCTGGGCAACGTGAACCTGTCTGTCGCCGAAAATTCGGTTCATGCGATCATCGGGCCGAACGGCGCGGGCAAATCAACCCTGCTGAACTGCCTGGTGGGCAAGCTGATGCCCGACAGCGGCAGCGTGATGTTCGACGGGCAATCGGTGCTGGGCCGTCAGCCGCACGAGATCAACCAGATGGGCATTTCGCGGGTGTTCCAGACGCCCGAGATCTTCAGCGATCTGAGTGTGCTTGAAAATGTGCTGATCCCCTGCTTTGCCCGGCGCGACGGCGCGTTTCGCATGCATGCGTTCGAAACCGTCAGCGCCGAGCGCGCGATGATGGAAAAGGCCATGGCCATGCTTGAGGATGTGAACATGGCCGACAAGCGGCACATGCATTCGGCCTCATTGTCACGCGGCGACAAGCGGCGGCTGGAAATGGCGATGTGCCTGGTGCAGGAGCCGCGCCTTTTGCTGCTGGATGAACCGACCGCCGGCATGGCGCGGGCCGATACCAACAACACGATCGAGCTGCTGAAAGAGATCAAGCAAAAGCGCGACATCACCATGGCGATCATCGAACATGACATGCATGTGGTGTTTTCGCTGGCCGACCGCATCACGGTGCTGGCCCAGGGCACGCCGCTGGTGGAAGACACGCCCGAGAAGATTCGCGGCCACCCCAAGGTGCGCGAAGCCTATCTGGGCGAGGCCGCCTGACATGAACCGCAGCCCCGATTTTCCTGCGAAAAATCGCATCAGTTCTTCGTCGAAGAATTGAAAGGAGTGACCGCCATGAACACCAAACCCGACTTTTCCGCCAATGCCAATCACGCCGCCACCGCCCCCGCCTTTCTGTCGGTCTGGGATCTGCACGCCTATTACGGCGAAAGCTATATCGTGCAGGGCGTCAGCTTTAACGTGCACGAGGGCGAGATTCTGGCGCTGCTGGGGCGCAATGGCGCGGGCAAGACATCCACCCTGCGTGCCATTGCACGGCTCGGCAGCCCGGCCGTGACCCATGGCGAAATCTGGCTGGATCACAAGCCGCTGCACAGCATGCGCGCCCATCAGGCTGCCGCCGCAGGAATTGCGCTGGTGCCTGAAGACCGGCGCATCATCCCCGGCCTGACCGTCGAGGAAAATCTGCAACTGGCCCAGATCGCCCCGCCCGTCGGCTGGTCGATCGAGCGGCTGTATGAGCTGTTCCCCCGCCTGGGCGAGCGCCGCAAGCAAGAGGGCGTGACCCTGTCGGGCGGCGAACAGCAGATGCTGGCCATCGCCCGCGCGCTGGCGCGCGACATCAAGGTGCTGCTGCTGGACGAACCCTATGAAGGGCTGGCCCCGGTGATCGTGGACGAGATCGAAAAAACCCTGAACATCATCAAGCAGCAAGGGATCACCACAGTGATCGTCGAGCAGAACGCCCTGCGCGCGCTCGCGCTGGCCGATCGCGCGGTGATTCTGGATACCGGATCGGTGGTTTTCGACGGAACCGCCGCCGAAGTTCTGGAAAACGAAACCCTGCGCGCGGAATATCTGGCAATCTGACTTGCCCCTGCCCGCGCCTGCGGGCAGGTTACGCCCAATGACGACAATACCCGGGGGAGACTTCCATGGCCGATAAAATCTATCCGCCCAGTGCCGCATTTACCGCAACCGCCCATATTGATGCCGCGACATACAAGTCCATGTATGCCGCATCGGTTGCCGACCCCGATGCGTTCTGGGGGCAACAGGGCAAGCGGCTGGACTGGATCAAACCCTTTACCCGCGTCAAGAATACCAGCTTTGCCCCCGGCAATGTGTCGATCCGCTGGTTCGAGGATGGCACGCTGAACGTCGCGGCCAATTGCGTCGATCGCCACCTGCCCACCCGCGCCGACCAGACGGCGATCATCTGGGAACCGGATGATCCCAAGGATGCCGCGCTGCATATCACCTATGCCCAGTTGCACCGATCGGTCTGCAAGATGGCCAATATCCTGGAAGATCTGGGCGTGCGCCGGGGCGACCGCGTGGTGATCTATCTGCCGATGATCCCCGAGGCCGCCTATGCCATGCTGGCCTGCGCGCGGATCGGCGCCATTCACTCGGTGGTCTTTGCCGGGTTCTCGCCCGACGCGCTGGCTGCGCGGGTCAATGGCTGCGACGCCAAGGTTGTCATCACCGCCGACGAAGCCCCGCGCGGCGGGCGCAAGACGGCGCTGAAATCCAACACCGATGCGGCCCTTCTGCATTGCAAGGACAGCGTGAAATGCCTGGTCGTCAAACGCACCGGCGGCCAGACGACATGGATCGCCGGGCGCGACTTCGATTATAACGAACTGGCGCTTGAGGCCGACGATCACAGCGCGCCCGCCGAGATAGGCGCCGAAGACCCGCTGTTCATTCTTTACACATCGGGGTCCACCGGCCAGCCCAAGGGCGTGGTGCATACCAGCGGCGGTTATCTGGCCTATGCCGCGATGACGCAACAGTTGACCTTCGATTACCATGACGGCGATGTGTTCTGGTGCAGCGCCGATGTGGGCTGGGTCACCGGCCACAGCTATATCGTCTATGGGCCGCTGGCCAATGGCGCGACCACCCTCATGTTCGAAGGCGTGCCGACATGGCCCGATGCCGGGCGGTTCTGGGCCGTCTGCGAAAAGCACAAGGTGAACCAGTTCTATACCGCCCCCACCGCCATTCGCGCCCTGATGGCCCATGGCACCGAACCGGTGGCGAAATACGACCTGTCATCACTGAAACTGCTGGGCACGGTAGGTGAGCCGATCAACCCCGAGGCCTGGAACTGGTATAATGACAATGTCGGCAAGGGCAGATGTCCCATCGTCGACACCTGGTGGCAGACCGAAACCGGCGGCCATCTTCTGACCCCCCTGCCCGGCGCCACCCCCACCAAACCCGGCAGCGCGACCACGCCCTTCTTTGGGGTGCAGCCCGTCATCCTTGACCCCCAGACCGGGGCCGAAATCACCACCACCGCCGCCGAGGGTGTGCTGTGCCTGAAGGATAGCTGGCCGGGTCAGATGCGCACCATCTGGGGCGATCATGACCGGTTCGAGAAAACCTATTTCGGTGATTTCAAGGGCTATTACTTTTCGGGTGACGGCTGCCGGCGCGATGCGGATGGATATTACTGGATCACCGGCCGCGTCGATGACGTGATCAACGTATCTGGCCATCGCATGGGCACGGCCGAGGTCGAAAGCGCGCTGGTCGCCCATCCCAAGGTGGCCGAGGCCGCCGTGGTCGGATACCCGCATAACATCAAGGGTCAGGGCATCTATGCCTATGTCACATTGATGAACGGGGTTTCCCCGTCCGAAGCGTTACGCAAAGAGCTGGAAAACTGGGTGCGCACCGAAATCGGCCCGATCGCCAAGCCCGACCTGATCCAGTGGGCGCCGGGCCTGCCGAAAACGCGGTCAGGCAAGATCATGCGCCGCATCCTGCGCAAGATCGCTGAAAACGATTATGCGACGCTGGGCGATACATCCACGCTGGCCGATCCGGCTGTGGTGGATGATCTGATCGGCAACCGGATGAACAAGGGCTGAAACCCGGCCGCGCCACCCAGTCTGGCGCGCCGCGGAAAAATCTTCACGAAGATTTTTCACGGGAAGAATTTTCGTGAAAATTCTTCCCTTGGCGCATCAGATATCGTCGCAGACCATAGCGCCGCTGTGATCGGTGACATTGCGCAGATAGCCGCTCAGCTCATCCCTGGTCTGGATATAGTAACAGCCGTTTTCGCGCCGATGCACGGTGCGCAGGTCTGTGCCGGGGGGCAAGGCCGCGCGGGCCTTTTCCGAGATATAGGGCAAGGGCGGCTCTGCCGGGCCGCATGCGGCCAGCAGGCCCAGCGCCACAAGGGCCAGGATCTGGGGTTTCATCGGTTTTTCTCCTTAGTCCAGCCGTTCAAGAACGTCTGCCAAGCTACCGATAAGACTGTCAATATGCGGCTTTTCTATGATCAATGGCGGCGACAATGCGATGATATCGCCGGTGGTGCGGATCAGGATGCCTGCCTCGAAGGCCTTCACAAAGGCCGCAAAGCCCCGGCGTGCCGGCGCGCCCGCGATCGGCTCCAGTTCGATCGCCCCGACCAGGCCCATGTTGCGAATGTCGATCACATGCGGCAACCCGCGCAGGGAATGCAGCGCCTCTTGCCAATAGGGGGCCAGTTCGGCCGCGCGGGCAAACAACCCCTCGTTTCGATAGGTGGCCAGCGTGGCCAGACCGGCCGCACTGGCCAGCGGGTTGCCCGAATAGGTATAGCCGTGGAACAGCTCGATCAGGTGTTCGGGCCCCTGCATGAAAGCATCGTGAATGGCCCCCGTCGCCAGCACCGCCCCCATCGGCACCACGCCATTGGTCAGGCCCTTGGCCAGGCACATCATATCGGGCTGCACGCCGAAATGATCGGCGGCAAAGGCCGACCCCAACCGGCCAAAGCCTGTAATGACCTCATCGAAGATCAGCAGGATACCATGCTTGGTGCAGATATGCCGCAGCCGTTCCAGATAGCCCTTGGGCGGCAGCAAGACACCGGTCGAGCCCGCCATCGGCTCGACGATCACGGCGGCGATGGTTTCGGCCCCATGCAGCGCCACGATGCGTTCCAGATCATCGGCCAGATGCGCGCCATGTTCAGGCTGACCCCTGGTAAAGGCATTGTGCTGGGGCAGATGTGTGTGCGGCAGGTGATCGACCCCGGTCAGCAGCGATCCGAACACCTTGCGGTTGGTGACAATCCCGCCCACCGAGATGCCGCCGAAATTCACCCCGTGATAGCCGCGTTCGCGCCCGATCAGCCTTGTGCGCGCGCCCTCGCCCCGCGCCCGGTGATATGCAATGGCGATCTTCAGCGCGGTTTCCACCGCCTCGGAGCCCGAATTGGTGAAGAAGACATGCTCCATCCCGGCGGGCGCCATGTCGCGCAGCACGCTGGCCAGTTGAAACGCCTTGGGGTGGCCCATCTGAAAGGCGGGCGCATAGTCAAGCTGCCCGACCTGGTCGCGGATCGCCTGAACGATCGCGGGGCGATTGTGGCCCGCATTGCAGCACCACAGCCCCGCCGTGCCGTCCATCACCTGGCGTCCGTCGGCGGACTGGTAATACATGCCATCGGCCGAAACTAGCATTCGCGGGGCTTGCTTGAACTGTCGATTGGCCGTGAAGGGCATCCAGAAGGCCGACAGGTCATTGGGTGCGTCTTTGCCGTCGCTTGCCATATCGGGCCCCTGTTGCAGGATGATCTTGTTCGCACGCTAGCAGAGCACTCTGCGCAGTCAAGACAGCCCGCCCGCCCCGTCTGAAAACGGCAACTGGCGCTTTTCACTGGGCGGCGGCTCGCGTATAACCAGACGATAACAGGCAAACACCCGTTCCCAAACGGGGCGAAAACCGATCGAGGACGGCATGACAAAACATTCCCACGACGCGGATGTGGCTTTCATTCAGGCCCTGGCAGAATTGCTGCGCGAAAACGAACTGACCGAATTGCAGGTCAAACGCGAATATGGCGACAATGACAGCCTGGATGTGCGTGTCTCGCGCACGGTCCAGATGGTGGCATCGGTCGCGGCGCCCGCCCCCATGGCAGCCGCCCCTGCCGCGGCACCGGCGGCAGCCGCCGCTGCGGTCAGCGAAGACCCCAGCCAGTTGCCCGGCGCGGTCACATCGCCCATGGTCGGCACGGTCTATCTGCAGCCCGAACCCGGCGCCAAGCCCTTCGTTTCGGTCGGCGATCAGGTGTCCGAAGGCCAGACGGTGATGATCATCGAGGCGATGAAGACCATGAACCACATCCCCGCGCCGCAATCGGGCACGGTCAGGCGCATTCTGGTCGAAGACGGTGCGCCCGTCGAATACGGCGCACCGCTGCTGGTCATCGGATAAGTCCCATGTTTCAGAAAATCCTGATTGCGAACCGGGGCGAGATTGCGCTGCGGGTGATCCGTGCCTGCCGCGAAATGGGCATCCGGTCGGTTGCGGTTCATTCGACCGCCGACAGCGACGCGATGCATGTGCGCATGGCCGATGAAAGCGTCTGTATCGGCCCGCCGCCGGGGGCGCAAAGCTATCTGTCGATCCCGGCCATCGTATCGGCCTGCGAAATCTCGGGTGCGGATGCGATCCATCCGGGATACGGATTTCTGTCGGAAAACGCCAATTTCGTGCAGGTGCTGGAAGATCACGACATCACCTTTATCGGCCCCACGTCGGACCATATCCGGATCATGGGCGACAAGATCACCGCCAAGGATACCATGAAGGCCCTGGGCGTGCCCTGTGTGCCGGGGTCAGATGGCGGCGTGCCCGATCTGGCGACCGCCGAAAAGGTGGCCGAACAGATCGGCTATCCGGTCATCATCAAGGCCACGGCAGGCGGTGGCGGGCGCGGCATGAAGGTGGCCCGCACCGCCGCCGAGATGACACGGGCCTTTCAGACCGCCCGCGCCGAGGCCAAGGGCGCCTTTGGCAATGACGAGGTCTATATCGAGAAATACCTGGAAAAGCCCCGCCATATCGAAGTTCAGGTCTTTGGCGATGGCAAGGGCAATGCCGTGCATCTGGGCGAGCGCGACTGTTCCCTGCAGCGGCGCCACCAGAAAGTATTCGAAGAGGCCCCCGGCCCCGCGATTGATGCCGAAACCCGCGCCCGGATAGGCAAGGTCTGCGCAGAGGCAGTGGCGCGCATCAACTATATCGGTGCCGGCACGATCGAATTTTTGTACGAGAATGGCGAATTCTTCTTTATCGAGATGAATACCCGCCTGCAGGTCGAACACCCCGTCACCGAGGCGATCTTTGGCGTCGATCTGGTGCGCGAACAGATCCGCGTTGCCGAAGGCCTGCCGATGTCGTTCACGCAGGATGATCTGGTGCTGAACGGGCACGCGATCGAGGTGCGGATAAACGCCGAGAAACTGCCGAACTTTTCGCCCTGCCCGGGCCGCATCACGGCCTTTCATGCGCCGGGCGGCCTGGGTGTGCGGATGGATTCGGCGCTGTATGACGGTTATGTCATCCCGCCCTATTACGACAGCCTGATCGGCAAGCTGATCGTGCATGGCCGCGACCGGCCCGAGGCGCTGGCCCGTCTGGCCCGCGCCCTGGGAGAGCTGATCGTGGACGGGGTCGACACCACGATTCCGCTGTTCAGCGCCCTGCTGGCCGAACCCGAGATTCAGGCGGGCAGCTATGACATCCATTGGCTGGAGCGCTGGCTGGAGCGCAATCTGGCCGCCTGAGACGGGCGGGGGATGACAGCCATGGCCCATGCGCCCCTGACCCCCGCCGATTTGCTGCAAGCCTATGCCGCGGGCATCTTCCCGATGTCGGAATCGCGCGACGACCCGGATCTGTTCTGGGTCGAACCGCGAGAGCGGGGCATTATCCCGCTGGATAATTTTCACATTTCACGATCTCTGGCGCGGCGGATCAGGCGTGAAAATTTCCAGATTCGAACAGATTCCGATTTTGTCGGGGTTTTGCAGGGTTGCGCTGACCGGCCGGAAACCTGGATCAACCAGACGATATTCGACCTGTATCTGCGCCTGCACGGGATGGGCCATGCCCATAGTATCGAGGTCTGGGACGGCCCCGATCTGATCGGGGGCAGCTATGGCGTGGCGCTGGGGGGGGCGTTTTTCGGCGAAAGCATGTTCTCGCGCCGGACCGATGCCTCAAAGATCGCGCTGGCCTATCTGGTGGATCGGCTGCGTCTGGCGGGGTTCAGCCTTTTCGACACACAGTTCCTGACGCCGCATCTGGCATCGCTCGGGGGGATCGAGATCAGCCAGAAGGCCTATCAGGCACGGCTGAAACAGGCGCTGGCACAGAGGGCCGATTTCACGGCGCCGGATATTCCCTCGGCTCAGCTATTGTTACAGCGCAGCAACCAGACATCATAGCGCGGGTGGTCCAGCGCATTCAGCGCCGGGCTGGAGGCAATCATCCAGCCGGAAAACACCGGCAGATCCTGCCCCGCATTGCGAATGGTCAAAAAGGCAAAGGCATCACTGGCGGGGTTATCCACCGGAAAGCGGCATTCCCCCAGCGTGATTTCCAGCAGGCCCGCGCTGGTGGTCTGCCCGTCTGCCAGCGTCAAATCATTCAGCGCGCCTGACACCCGGTCCAGCACCCTGATCACCGCACCCTGTGCGCGCGATACCTGCACCGTATCTTGCGCGCTGGCGGGGGCCGCGGCCAGCAGGCACAGCGCCAGAACCCGCCTCACGGGTTGCTTTCCTCGCCCGCTGCGGGGGCTGCGACGAATTTCATCAGCAGGGAAATCAGGCTGACCGACCCTTGAGTATCAAGAATTTCATCGCCGCTGGCCAGGTTCAGCGGCGATCCGCCCGGCACCAGTTCAATGAAATTTCCGCCCAGCAGCCCCTCGGACGACACCAGAATCGCGGTATCCTCGGGCAATTCCAATCCGTTCAGCACCGAGACGGTTGCATCGGCACGGAAGGTTTGCGGGTTCAGCCGCAGCGATGTGACGGTGCCCACCTTGACCCCGGCCAGCTTTACATCGGTGCCCACCGATATGCCGTCCACCGACCGGAACGAGGCCCGCAATTCATAGCTGCCGGCGGTGCCCGTGCCCATGCCGGTGACATTCATCAGATAGACAAGGAACCCGATGGCGACGGCCAGAACCGCGCCCCCCACCAGCGTTTCTATGCGGTTCTCGGTCATTGCTCTATTCCGGCCGCCATGCCTCGTAATCCGCGCGCGGCACAGGCGCGGCCCGGCGCAAAGATCCCGGCGGCGCATAGGCCAGAACCGTGCCGGTCAGGTTTTCCTGATGCGGCTGTTCCCAGGGTTTGTGCGGCAGCGGCGCCTCAGATGGGGGGGTGTCGAAGGTATGATGCAGCCAGCCATGCCAGTTGGCGTCGATCCGGCTGGCCTCTATCTCGCCGTTATAGATCACCCAGCGGCGTTTGCCGTCGCGGGTTTCATAAAAACGGTTCCCCTGCGCATCTTCCCCCACCTTAACGCCTTTGCGCGCGGTGAATATCTGGGTTCCGATGGTCTGCCCATCCCACCAGGTGAAAAGACGCAATATGCTGTTGACGATACCCATCAAACCCTCCGGCAAGTCTTGCCCCTGATATGGACCAGATCGCGGCCAAGGTCCAGCGCCAAGCCCGGCGGCAGGTCGCCTAGGGCAGTTTCGCGGTCAGCTCGATCTCGATCCGGTATTTGGGGTCGATCAGCCCGGCCACGATCATTGTCGCTGCGGGCGGGTTAGCCGCGAAGGCCTGCGCCAGAACCGGCCAGCAGGGTTCAAAATCGGCGGCATCGGGCAGGATATAGCGCACCCTTACCGCATCGGCCAAACCGGCACCGGCCTGTTGCAGCGCCCGTTCAATCGTGGCCAGCGCCAGCCGGCACTGGTCGACCACATCCGGCGGCACCGCCCCGGTGGCCGGGTCCGACCCGACCGTGCCCGACACGTGCACGAAACCGCCGGCCACAACGGCGCGGCAATACCCGATCTTCGGCTCATAGGCCGAACCCGAGGAAATACGTTGGATTGTCATGGAACCTGCTCTGGGTGAAACGGGGCTCAGCGCGCGGGGTTACCCTGCGCTGACGCCGCCCTTTTTCTGGTCGGAATAGATCATCAGGGGCGCGGCCCCTGCCGCCACGGCCTCTTCGTTCACGACGACCTCTTCGACATCATCCATACCGGGCAGTTCGAACATGGTGTTCAGCAGGATGTCTTCCATGATCGACCGCAGCCCGCGCGCACCCGTCTTGCGGGCGATGGCCCGCTTGGCGATGGCGGCCAGCGCGTCATCGGTAAAGGTCAGTTTGGTCGATTCCAGTTCGAACAGGCGCTGATACTGTTTGACCAGCGCGTTCTTGGGCTGGGTCAGGATGGTAATCAGCGCATCCTCGTCCAGATCGGTCAGCGTGGCGATCACCGGCAGGCGGCCGACGAATTCGGGGATCAGGCCGAATTTCAGCAGATCTTCCGGCTCCAGCTCGCCGAACATCTCGCCCACGCCACGGGTGTCGTTTTCCTTGACATCGGCACCGAAACCGATGGCCGAGCCCTTGCCACGGGCGGCGATGATCTTTTCCAGCCCGGCAAAGGCACCGCCGCAGATGAACAGGATGTTGGTCGTGTCGACCTGCAGGAATTCCTGCTGCGGATGCTTGCGCCCGCCCTGCGGCGGAACGGATGCAACCGTACCTTCCATGATCTTCAACAGTGCTTGCTGCACGCCTTCGCCCGACACATCGCGGGTGATGCTGGGATTGTCGGATTTGCGGGTGATCTTGTCGACCTCGTCGATATAGACGATGCCGCGTTGCGCGCGTTCGACATTGTATTCGCTGGCCTGCAACAGCTTGAGGATGATGTTCTCCACATCCTCGCCCACATAACCTGCTTCGGTCAGCGTGGTGGCGTCGGCCATGGTAAAGGGCACATCCAGAATGCGCGCCAGCGTCTGCGCCAGCAAGGTCTTGCCGCAACCCGTGGGGCCGATCAGCAGAATATTGGATTTGGCCAGTTCGATATCGCCCGATTTGGCCGAATGATTAAGACGCTTGTAATGGTTGTGCACCGCGACCGACAGCACCCGCTTTGCATGCGACTGACCGATCACATAATCGTCAAGCACACCACAGATATCGCGCGGGCTGGGCACCCCTTCACCGGTTTTCAGACCCGATGATTTGGTTTCCTCGCGGATGATATCCATGCAAAGCTCTACGCATTCATCGCAGATGAACACGGTCGGCCCCGCAATCAGCTTGCGCACCTCGTGCTGGCTTTTGCCGCAGAACGAGCAATAAAGCGTATTCTTGGAATCGCTGCCAGAGTTGTTCGCCATCTTCGTTCTCAAGCCTCGTGTTTCTGCGGCCAGTTCGCAGGTGCCCGGTATTCTGTTGTGCTTTTCCCAGCCTAGGGCAGACAATTTCCGGGCACAACGCCAAAATCCCGCGTTCCGCCCGTTGTGTTGCCGCGTGATTACGCCGGGTTTTCGGGATCCTTGACGCGGTTCTCGACAATCTCGTCGATCAGGCCCCAGGCCTTGGCCTGTTCGGCATCCATGAAATTGTCCCGTTCCAGCGCATCAACAACCGCCTTCAGCTTCTGGCCGGTATGTTTGACATAGATCGCGTTCAGACGATCCTTCAGCTTCTGGGTTTCCTGGGCGTGGATCATGATATCCGTCGCCTGCCCCTGATATCCGCCCGAAGGCTGGTGCACCATGATCCGGCTGTTGGGCAGGGAAAACCGCATTCCCGGCTCACCCGCCGCCAGCAGCAGCGATCCCATCGACGCGGCCTGCCCCACCACCAGCGTGCTGACCTTGGGCTTGATATACTGCATCGTGTCATAGATCGACAGGCCACTGGTGACGACGCCACCGGGGCTGTTGATATACATGCTGATTTCCTTGGACGGATTTTCCGCCTCCAGATGCAGAAGCTGCGCCACGATCAGGCTGGACATTCCATCATGCACCGGACCCGACAGGAAAATGATCCGTTCCTTGAGCAGGCGTGAAAAGATGTCATAGGCCCGTTCGCCCCGGCTGGTCTGTTCCACGACCATCGGGACAAGGGTATTCATATAGGTATCATATGGATCGTTCATTACCGCCCGCCTGTTGCCTTGGGTCGATGCATGACCCGAAAAACCTGAAAAGAGTCTTAGGCGCGCGTTTGCGCGGCTGCAAGTCCCCGAGGCATGTCAAACTCCGCCCATGGACAACAGCCCGGAACCAAGCCCATTGTTTTGTTACGAAAACCGTGTTCACACACACGCAATTTTGTGTGGTGCCGGGTGATCATTTGCGGTCTTAGCTTTACGATGAAAATACCAACAATCGCAGGAGTCCCCATGAAACGCCTGATTGCCGCCCTTGGCCTGGGCCTGATCGCCACTGTCGCGCAGGCCGATCCCGACCCCAAAGACTGGCAATCCGTTCTGGATCAGGCGCGCGGGCAGACCGTGTATTGGAATGCCTGGGGCGGATCGACCGCCACCAATGATTTCATCGCCTGGGCGGGGGATCAGGTGCAGGCGCGATATGGGGTAACAGTCGAACATGTCAAACTGTCCGATACCGCCGATGCGGTCAGCCGGGTACTGGCCGAAAAGACCGCCGGCAAGGATGAGGGCGGCGCGGTCGATCTGATCTGGATCAACGGCGCCAATTTCGCGGCGATGAAACAGGCCGGGCTGCTGTTCGGCCCCTGGGCGGGCGATCTGCCCAATTTCGCGCTGGCCGATACCGAAGGCAAACCGGCCCTGACCAGCGATTTCACCGTGCCCACCGACGGGCTGGAAAGCCCCTGGGCCATGGCGCAGGTGGTGTTCTATTATGACACCGCCCGCCTGCCAGAACCCCCCAAAACCATCACGGCGCTGGGGGAATGGGCCGCCGCGCATCCGGGTCGGTTCACCTTTCCCCAGCCGCCCGATTTTCTGGGCAGCACCTTTCTGAAACAGGCGTTGTATGGGCTGGCTGAAGATACTGGCGTTTTGCAGCACCCCGTCGCGCAGGCCGATTACGCCGCTGTCACCGCCCCGCTTTGGGCCTGGCTGGACGCGCTGACCCCGAATCTGTGGCGCGCGGGCCGCGCCTATCCGCAGACCGGGCCACGTCAGTTGCAACTGATGGCGGATGGCGAAATTGATCTGGCGATTTCCTTCAGCCCCGGCGAGGCCTCGACCGCCATCGCCAATGGCGAATTGCCGGATACAGTGCGCAGCTTCGTGCTGGACGGTGGCACGATCGGCAATGCCAGCTTTGTGGCGATCCCCTATAACGCCACGGCCAAGGCGGGTGCGATGGTTCTGGCCGATTTCCTGCTGTCGCCCCAGGCACAGGCGCGCGCGCAAGACCCCGATGTGCTGGGCTATGGCACCGTGCTGGCAATGGACAAGCTGGGGGCGGATGACCGCGCGCTGTTCGATGCGCTGGATCTGGGCATTGCCACCCTGTCGCCTGCCGATCTGGGCCCGGTCCTGCCCGAACCCCATCCCGACTGGATGACCCGCATCGCCGAAGACTGGACCGCGCGTTACGGCGTGGCGCAGTAACGCATGGGGTTGCGGCTGGCGCCTGCGCTGACACTGGCGCTGTTGCTGGGGCCGGTTCTGGCCGGTCTGGCGGGCACGCTGGCCCCGGCCTTTGGCTGGTTTCCCGCACTGGGCGGGCGCGCCCTGTCGCTGGAGCCGTTTCGTGCGCTGGCGGGCTGGCCCGGCCTGTGGCCCGCAATGCGGCTGAGCCTGACCACCGGGCTGGCTGCCACCGCGCTGTCACTGATGATCACCGCGCTGATCCTGGCGGGCTGGCATGGCACCCGCGCCTTTGGCTGGATTGAACGCGCGCTGTCACCACTTCTGTCTGTCCCCCATGCGGCTGCGGCCTTTGGCATCGCGTTTCTGATCGCGCCCTCAGGCTGGATCGCGCGGGCGGCCTCACCCTGGTTGACGGGCTGGCAAACCCCGCCCGATCTGCTGATCGTGCAAGACCCCTGGGGGCTGGCCATGATCCTGGGGCTGGTCGCCAAAGAGGTGCCGTTTTTGCTGTTGATGGCGATGGCCGCATTGCCGCAGACCGATCCGCAGCGCAGCCTGACGGTGGCGCAGGCGCTGGGATACGGCCGCATCAACGGCTGGATGAAGGTCATTTTTCCACGCCTTTACAGCCTGATACGGCTGCCTGTTTATGCGGTTCTTGCCTATTCGATGACCACGGTCGATGTTGCGATGATCCTGGGGCCGAACAGGCCGCCGCCGCTGTCGGTTCAGGTGGTGCGCTGGATGGGCGATCCTGACCTGTCGATGCGCTTTCAGGCCGCAGCCGCAGCCACGGCGCAACTGGCGCTGGTGATGGGCGCGCTGATCCTGTGGCGCGGGGCCGAGGCCGCCGCCCGCTATCTGGCCACCATATCGCTGATGTCAGGCCATCGGGGGCACGGTGGCGCGGTGTGGCGCATGCTGGGGCTGGTGGCTGCAGCGCTGACCGCCGCCGCCATTCTGGCCGGGCTGGCGGGGCTGGCGGTGTGGTCGTTCGCCGGGTTCTGGGCCTTTCCCGATGCCTTGCCCGATACCTTCACCCTGAAAAACTGGATGCGCCATGGCCCGGGCCTGTTGGGGCCGCTGCGCGAAACGGTTGTTATCGGCGTGGTGGCCACGCTGGCGGCGCTGGCGCTGGCGCTGGCCTGCCTTCAGGCCGAACACCGCTTTGGCCTGACACCCAGCGCCCGCAGCCTGTGGCTGTTATATCTGCCGCTGCTGATCCCGCAGGTGGCGTTCCTGCCGGGCTTGCAGACGCTGGCGCTGGGGGCCGGGGCCGATATGGGGCACGGGGCGGTGATCGCGGCGCATCTGGTCTTTGTGCTGCCCTATGTGTTCTTGTCGCTTGGCGGGCCGTTCCGGGCCTGGGATACGCGGCTGGCCACGCTGGCCGCCACGATGGGGGCATCGCCATTGCGGGTTTTCATGACCCTGCGCCTGCCTATGCTACTGGCGCCGGTGCTGACAGCCTTTGCCGTGGGATTTGCGGTATCGGTCGGGCAATATCTGCCGACGCTTCTGATCGGCGCGGGCCGCGTGGCCACCCTGACGACCGAGGCCGTGGCCCTGTCATCGGGTGGTGACCGGCGGTTGATCGGGCTTTATGCGCTGGCCCAGACCGGGGTCGTGGTGCTGGGCTTTGCCGCCGCACTGGGCCTGCCGCGCCTGATCTGGGCGAACCGCCGCATGATGCGGGGCGCGGCATGAACGGGCTGGTGCTGGACAATCTGCGGATTTATCGCCGCGATGCGCTGTTTCTGGCGCTGTCGGCCCATGTGGCGCCCGGCACGGTGCTGACGGTGATGGGCCCGTCCGGCATCGGCAAGTCCACGCTGCTGGCCGCCATCACCGGCACGCTGGCGCCGGGGTTTCGCGCCACGGGGCGGATCACGTTGAACGGGCGCGATATCTCCGCGCTGCCGCCGCAGGACCGCCATGTCGGCATCCTGTTTCAGGACGAACTGCTATTCCCGCATATGTCGGTGGGGGCCAATCTGGCCTTTGGCCTGCCCTCCGGCATACGCGGCCGGGCCGCCCGGCGCGCTCGCGTGCAGGCGGCGCTGGCCGATGTCGGGCTGGATGGGTTCGCGCCGCGTGATCCGGCCACGTTGTCGGGCGGGCAAAAAGCGCGGGTGGCGTTGATGCGGATGCTGTTATCAGACCCGCAGGCGCTGCTGCTGGACGAAGCCTTTTCCAGGCTGGATACCGATCTGCGCGCCCAGGTGCGCAGGCTGGTCTTCGATCGCGCCCGCGCCCAGCGACTGCCGGTGTTGATGGTCACGCATGACCATGCTGATGCACAGGCGGCGAGCGGTGAAGTGGTGCAGATGGGTGGACCGGATCAGACATGATCCAATCACGCAAGAACGCCGCCTAAAGCACGCGCCTGTCAAAAGAAATCGCCTTTAGCACCGCAAATACCGCGCGCCCCGGCGCCAGCCCCAATTGGGCCACAGCCGCGCGCGTGACCCGCGCCCGGATCATCTGGGCACCGACCGTCACGAAGACCTCGGCAAAGGCGGTGTCGGGTTCTGCGATCACCTCGGCCACGGTTCCGGCCAGGATGTTCTGGGCGCTGATATCCTGCGGCCGGGTCAGCGCCAGCATCACATCGCGGGCCCGCACCCGCAACTGCACAACCGCGCCGGGCGCCAGATCGGCGGCGGGCATGGTCAGGGACTGGCCCTCCAGTGACAGATGGCTGAGCATGAAACCGGCATCCGCCCCGGTCACGGTGGCGCGCAGGATCACGCCAGCCTCGAACCGGCTGCCGCCGCCCTGCCCCAGATCAAGCCGCGCAAAGACATCGGCCAGCGGCCCCACCGCCACAACCCGCCCGCCATTGATCGCGATCATTGATCCGGCCAGCCGGGTCACCTCGTCTATGGCATGGGTGACATAGATCACCGGCACCCCGAACGCATCGGGCAGGCGCGCGATATAGGGCAGGATCGCCGCCTTGCGCCGCAGATCCAGCCCCGCCAGCGGTTCATCCATCAGCATCAGTTGCGGGCGTGACAGCAGGGCGCGCGCGATGGCGACGCGCTGCGCCTCGCCCCCCGACAGGGTGGCCGGGCGCCGGTTCAGCAACGGGTCAAGGTCAAGCGCCGCAATCACCGCGTCAGTGGTGATGGCCGCATTGCGCCCGGCCGAGCGGCGGGCGGCAAAGCGCAGATTGCCCGCCACGCTCAGATGCGAAAACAACCGCGGCTGCTGAAACACCACGCCCACGCCGCGCCGATGGGGTGGCACAAACAGCCCACGCGCGCTGTCCTGCAAATCGGCCCCCGCCAGCGCGATCCGGCCCTGCGCGCCGGTTTCCAGCCCGGCAATGGCGCGCAGCAGCGTGGTCTTGCCCGCGCCAGACGGGCCGAACAGCGCGGTGATGCCATCCAGCGGCGCATCAATACGCACCGACAGCGCGAAATCACCCCGCGCCAGCGCCAGATCCAGCGACAGCATCACAGATGCACCGGAAAGCGGCGGTTCATCACGAAGACACCCAACAATACGGTGAAGGAAAACACCAGCAAGCCCGCCGACAGCACATGCGCCTGCGCATAATCAATGGTTTCGACCTTTTCATATATCGCGATGGAAATGACCTTGGTCCGGCCCGGAATATTGCCACCCACCATCAGCACCACGCCAAATTCCCCGATCGTATGCGCAAAGCTGAGCACAACCGCCGTCAGATATCCGCGCGCCGACAGCGGCAGGACGATGTTGAAGAACCTGTCCCACGGACCGGCGCGCAGGGTGGCTGCGGCCTCGATCGGGGCGCGGCCCAGGGATTCGAATGCCGATTGCAGCGGCTGAACCATGAAGGGCAGCGAATACAGGCAAGATGCAAACACCAGGCCCGAAAACGAAAAGGCCAGCCCCTGCCCCGTCACATCGCGCCACAGCCCGCCCAGCGGCGCGGTCGGGCTGAACAGAACCAGCAGATAGAACCCCAAAACCGTCGGCGGCAGCACCAGCGGCAGCGCGGTCACCGCCTCGATCACCGGTTTGGCGCGGGCGCGGGTCCGGGCCAGCCACCAGGCCAGCGGCGTGCCAAGCATCAGCAATACCAGCGTGGTTACACCGGCCAGCCGCAGGGTCAGCCACAGGGGCGCAAGATCGGGTATCTGCATTATGTCTGGCCTGCCCCCGGATCCATTCCGTGCGGGGCAGGATACAAGACCGGCCCGCGCGGTCAATCGGCTGGGCGGGTTACATCGCGCTCAGCAATATCTGCATCATATCATCGGGCGATGTCACCGGGCGCGGATTGGTGCGGCCCCAGGCATCCTGGAACGCATAATCGGCCACCTTGTCCAGCTGATCCCGGGTCACGCCGACATCCGACAGGTGACGCGGCATGCCCAACCCTGAAATCAGCGCATCCAGCGCCTGATCGGCGGGGGTGCCAGACCGGCCCAGACAATCGCTGATGCGCGCCTGCCCGTGATCGCCCGCCTGCGCGTTCCAGCGCTGCACATAGGGCGCCATCACACAGGATGTATGCCCGTGCGACACCTTGCAATAACTGCCCAGCGCGTGGCCGATGGCATGGCTGGCGCCCATCGGCACCCCGCCCACCAGCGGCGTGATCGCCAGCCACGCCCCGATCTGGCAATCCAGCCGCGCCTGCATGTCGGCGGGGTCCGCCTTGCAGCCCGGCAGGCCCCGCGCCAGCAGCCGCAACCCGGCATCGGCCAGCCCGTCGGCATAGGGGTTCGATCGCAGCGAGGCCAGCGTTTCCACCGCATGATCCACCGCCCGCACCCCTGTGGACAGCCAGACCCATTCGGGCGTGTGCCGGGTCAGGGCGGGGTCCAGCACCACGCCAGCCGGGGTGGTCTGACGGTTGCCGAACCCGTGTTTCTGGCCCAGCGTTTCATCCGTGACGCCGGAATTGGGGTTGAACTCGCCCGCCGATAGGGTGGTGGGCACACAGATCACCGGCACAACCGGCCTGGCCGCCGCCGGGGATGGAATACGGCCCTGCGGCCCGGTCTGGATGCGCAGCTTTTCCAGATCTTCCAGGTTTTGCACGCCATGGGCCAGCGCCAGCGCGACCACCTTGCCCGCATCGGTCTGCGATCCGCCACCGATGGTCACGATCATATCGGCATCAACGCCCGCCGCAGCCTGCAGCGCGGCCAGCAAATCGCTTTTGGGCACATGCGGGCGCAGGCCGGAATGGGTGGCCGCGTGGCGCGCGCCCAGCGCGGCCGCGATGGTCTCAATCTCATCCGTATTGCGCTGCAGGCTGGTGCTGACCAGCAGGAATACCCGCTGCGCGCCATGTTTGTCGGCGAACCCTGCCACGGCCTGGGCCGCGGGGGTGTTCAGCGTGACGCGTTCGAGCGCGGAAAGGTTTATTTCGGTTTGGGGCAGCATTGTCATTGATCGACCTCCAGCAGAAATTCCTGACCCCGTCGCACCAGACGCCCCGCTGTCGGGCCCCCGAAATGCGTGCCGATCACCAAGGTGCCGGTATCGGCGAATTCTTCGCAAAAGGCCTGACGGGTCTGCGTGGACTGCGCCGCATCCGTGTCAAAGGCCGAAGACCAATCCAGATGCGCGATCTGGCAGGGGCTGTGCATCATGTCGCCGGTGATGACGGCGCGCGCGTCCCCGCTTTCGATCAGAACACTGACATGGCCGGGTGTGTGGCCGGGTGTCGGGATCAGCCGAACCCCCGGTGTGATTTCAGCGTCGGTTTCAACCAGCGTCGCCAGCCCGGCATCGACAATCGGCTTGACGGAATCGGCATAGGTGGCCCGCGTATCTTTCATCATCGCAACAAAGGGTGTCGGTTCCTCATCGGCCAGATCGCCCTGCAACTGCGCCGTCAAAAAGTCCAGCTCTGCCCGCCCCATGAAATATTTCGCATTGGGAAAGGTCGGCACCCAGCGCCCGTTTTCCCATATCGTGTTCCAGCCGACATGATCGACATGCAGATGGGTGCACAGGATGCCGTCGACACTGTCGCGGGCCCAGCCGCATTGTGCCAGCCGCGTCAGAAAATCGGTTGTCATCATGTTCCAGTCCGGCACGCGGCGCGGTTTGTCATTGCCGATACAGGTATCGACGATCAGCCGCATATCGGGGGTCTGCACCAGCAAGGCATGAACGTTCATCCGCAGATGCCCTTCCTGGGTGGCGAAATACGGGATCATCCAGGGAATTTCCCGAATGGCGGACGGGAACGCCTTTTGCAAAGCCGACCTTTCACCACCTGCGGCAATGATGGATTCCCTTTCGATCAGGCGTTGAATAGTGATTTCGCCGATCTGCCAGACCAAATTCTGCATTGTCCCTCTCCCCACTCAGAATCTCATGATACGTTGTTCTAGGCGAATTACTGGACCACACCAAGTGATTACGCCTTTCCGAAACCGGCAACCGGATTGACAAAGGTCAACGCAGGCGGTCGAACGCAGTATAGGATGGGGGCAAATGCGTCCCGCATGATCGTTGATCCGCAGCCCGCAAAGGAACACTGATTGGCTGATCCCACCCCTACTGCGCCGCCCGCAACCGCATGGCGCGAAGCCCTGAGGCTGAGCCGACATATCCGCACGAATCGCTGGGCGGCCCCGGTGATCGTGGTTCTGGGCGTTGGGGCGGCGCTGGCTGAAACGCTGTCGGTGGGGCTGGCGGTGATGCTGCTGTTCGCACTGCTGGGCCAAAGCGAGCGAATCGCGCAGGGCGGTGGATTGCTGGCGCAGGTCTATGACCGGCTTCAAGGCATTCTGGGGGCCGATCCCTATCACATCGCGGCGGTGTTTCTGGGCCTGATCGTGATGAATGCCGCGCTGGTCTATGCCAATCATGTGACCATCGCGACCATGATGAACCATATTGCCCAGCGCATGCGCGATCTGGTGCATCGCCAATATGTAACGGTCGCCTATCGTTATCTGCAGCGGCGTGAGCACGGCGAACTGATCCATGTTCTGGCAACCGAAACATGGGTGGTGTCGGATGCGTTCTTTCATTTGTCGCGGGTGGCGGTGAACCTGTGTGCGGTCGTGGTTTTCGGGATCGGGTTGTTTTCGCTGTCCTGGGTGATCGGGCTGACGGCGCTGGTTTGCGCGGTTGCGGGATTTGTCCTGCTGCGTCTGCTGTCGCGCCCGGTAGAGCGGCTGGGGCAGGAAACGCTGGCGGCCAATCAGGTTCTGGCCGAACGGATGCTGATCAGCCTGACGGGCATGCGCACGCTGCGCGCCTTTGCGCAGGAAGATTATGTGCTGCGGGTGTTCAGCGCCGCCTCGTCGCGGGTGCGACGGCTGGCGATCCGGGCCGAGCGCATCAAGGCACTGACCGGGCCGCTATCCGAGATCGCCAGCCTGGGCACGCTGCTGGTGATCGTTGTCGTGTCGCAGGCCGCGGGCGTGGCGGTCACCACGACGATCGCCGCGGTGCTGCTGTTGTTTCGCCTGCAGCCTCATCTGCGCGAAATCGAGGCCAGCCGGATGATGCTGGCGGGCATGAATGCCGCGCTGGCCGCCGTGCGCAGCACATTGGATGAGGACAAACCCCACGCGGTTGAGGGGCCTGAAAGATTTACCGCGCTGCAACGCGAGATCAGGTTCGAAAACGTCAATTTTTCGCATGACCCGCGCCGCCGCGCCAGCCTGGAAAGCGCCAGCTTTGTCCTGCGGGCGGGGCAGACCACCGCGCTGGCCGGCCCCAGCGGTTCGGGCAAGACCACGATCCTGAACCTGATCCTGCGCCTGTATGATCCCGATGCCGGGCGCATTACCGTCGATGGCCGCGATCTGGCGCAATTCAGCCGGGCAAGCTGGCTGGCGCGCGTGGCCATCGCAGGGCAGGATGTTGAACTGATCGAGGGGACGCTGATCCAGAACATCCGCATGGGCACGCATGACGCCGATATGGAACAGGTGCGCCACGTCTGCGCCATGGTCGAGATCCTGGACGATATCGACGCCCTGCCCGATGGGTTCGACACCCGGATCGGGGCGGCGGGGCTGTCGTTTTCAGGCGGGCAGCGCCAACGGATCGGGCTGGCCCGCGCCCTGTTGCGCGCGCCCGATCTGTTGATCCTGGACGAGGCGATGAGCGCGATGGAACCCGCCCGCGAAGACCGTATCCGCCAGCGCATCAACACCCTGATGCGTGGCAAGACCATCCTGTTCGTCAGCCACCGCGCCGACACATCCTTGCAGGCCGACAGCACCGTTCAGATTGATTCAGGCCGGATCATTCTGCAGGATTAGCGCACATTTTCAACATCCACGACTGACAGGCGCAGTTTTCGGCGCAAATAATTATAGAATTTCGGCGTCAGCACGAAAATGGCCAATCGGCGGCTTCGGGTGTTGAGCTGATCCGCCACCGTGCGTGGCAAGGTCAGCAGTTTCCAAAGGCGCGGCCGGTCGAACCGGAACATTTCACCCCGGAATGCCTTCCACAGCCGCTTGCTGGTAAAGCCCTGCCCGATCATGTAATCCTGCAGCCATTCCAGGAACACCGGGCGCCACTGCGCATCGCCCTTAAGCCCGCCCGCCTGATGACAGGCGGAATCGGGATGCTGGCGGTAGTAATCCAGAATCTGGTCGATCACGATCACACGATAGTTCAGGCACATCTTGAAAAAGAAAACCTGGTCTTCGTATAGCGTGCGAAACCGGTCTTCGAACCCGCCCACCGCCAGCAGGTCGGCCCGCCGCACCAGCAGGCTGCAGATGCCCGGCACATTGCCGCCATGCTTTTCAAGAAACCCGATGGCGACGATCGGCGGTTCCAGCACGCGGTCGATCGGCAGGCCCAGTTCGGTCGGGATATCGGTGGCCAGCCATGGGCGACGATCGGGCAGATTGGCGCGGTTCCAACTGGACCAAAGCAGGGTTGGCCCCATCACCATCGACACGTCGGGACGGGACTCAAGAACATCCACCTGCACCGACAACCGGTCGGGTAGCCAGATATCATCCGCATCCAGAAAGGCGATATATTTGCCTTTTGCCACACGCAACCCGGCGTTTCGAGAGGCGCTCATCCCGCGGTTTTCATGGCCAGGATGTTCGGTATAGACAATTTGGCCAGGATGGCTGGCCGCAAAACGCTGTGCGATGGCGGTGGCGCCATCCGTCGATCCGTCGTCGACCAGGATCAGCTCCCAATCCGTGAATCGCTGGGCAAGGACGCTTTCGATGGCCTCGGCGATGAAGGCCTCGCCATTCAGAAAGATGATGATGCACGAGACCACCGGACCTTGGGACGGGGCGATATCTTTAACCTTTGCGGCCATTTGCCATTATCCTGCTTGCCGGGTCACATGCCCGATGAATTTCCTGATCTCGCGCTCGAACCTTCCGGCGGGCCAGTCATCGACCTTCAGCCGGGGAATGCGCAGCGGGTCGCTGGCCACCGTCACAATACCGGGGATCACCGTGCAGGCCGCTGAAAACCCCGCCTGCCCCGTGGCGGCGACCGTATCATGAGAATGCGCCCCAAAGGGATAGGCAAAAGACCTGACCGGATGCCCCAGCATCCGCGCCAGCGTGTCACCGCTGCCGCCGATTTCGGCCGCCTGCCGGTCAGGTGGCAACATGGGCAATGAGGGATGCGTCAGCGTATGGGCGCCGATCTCGATCAGACCGCACTTATCAAGCGCGTGCAGTTCCTGCCGTGACATGGGCCAGTCGTCAGGGTCACCGGCCCGCGTCAGCCCGGCCCAGTCCAGTATCATGCAAACCTGAGATTCCACCTGATCATCCGGCAACGATACCAGAAGCTTCCAGATTTCGATGAAGGCGCGCAACCGTGTGTCACGCCCGGCCCCCTGCGCCATGTTCCAGCGGCTGTGCGCAGGCCGGGCCGGACCAACCGACCAGTGCAAAGGCCTTTCGCCGTGGGTCAGCGAAATCCTGTCGGGCAGGTCGCGCCCTGTCAGGAATACCCGCGTCAGAGCATCCCACCAGATGTCGCGCCCGCTGTCGGTCAGGCCGGTGGTCACGAATACGGTTGCCGGCAGCCCTGCGGCCCGCAACGCTGGCACGCCCGCATGCAGATTATCGGCATAGCCATCATCAAAGGTGATCGCAAAAGCCCGGCGTGGCAACGCGCCTTCAGACGCGTCGCGCACCAGATCACCAAAACGCAGCACCGGCCCCAGCCCCGCCAGCACGCGCAGATGGTCGCGGAAATGCGCGGGCGATACCGCCAGACCCCAGGGATCGGCCGCCGGGGTGGCGATTCGGTGATACATCAGCACCAGCCCATGCGGCTGTCGCGCCGCCTGCCGGCGGCCCATTGCCTGACGCAAGACGGCGCGCTGTTGCGACGCATGACGCATAAGGGCTGAAGGCAACAAGATTTCCATCCAGATCAGAACAACGGCACCACGTTATCATCAATTTATACGGGCGCGATTGACCAAGATCATATCGGGAATGATGAATGTGCTGATATTCATGTTCATGGGAACACAGGCCACAGTGGTTCGCTTACATCAACGGCCTGCACGGGCGTCAGCCGGTCGCATGGGGGAAGAAGTGACAAACCTGAAACCATTTCAGCCAACACCCGATGCCGATACGGTGCTGATCACCGGCGTTGCGGGGTATATAGGTGGCCAGACTGCACTGGCCTTTCACGACGCAGGCTGGCGCGTAATCGGGGTTGACAATCTTTCGGTCGGAACGCGTGACACCGTTCCCGAATGTGTCGAGTTCATCCATGCCGATTGCCGTGATCCTGATCTGGCCGCGCGCATCGCCCCGTTCAACCCCGTGGCGGCCGTGCATTTCGCCGGGCTGATCCGGGTAGACGAATCCGTTCGGAAGCCCGTTGACTATTATGATGTGAATTTCTGCGCGGCGGGCGCGTTCTTCCGCACCGTGCAGGCCTTGGGGATCGAGGCGCTGGTCTTTTCCTCTACGGCGGCTGTGTATGGCGACGGCCTCAATGGTCCGATCACCGAAGACACACCGCTGTCACCCGCATCGCCCTATGGTCGCTCCAAGCTGGCGACCGAATGGATGCTGCGCGATTTTTGCACAAGCAGCGGCGCACGGGCAGTCATCCTGCGGTATTTCAATGTGGCCGGGGCCGATCCGCAGGGCCGGCGCGGCCCCCGCCGCGATGCAACCCATCTGATCAAGCGCGTGGCCGAGGCCGCCGTCGATCCGTCAAGAACGATGATGATCTTTGGTAACGATTACGACACGCCCGATGGCACCTGCGTGCGCGATTTCATCCACGTCGCCGATCTTGCGCAGGCCCATGTCGCGGCGGTGGCCTATTTGCTGAACGGGGGCGACAGCGTTACCCTGAATTGCGGATACGGCACCGGTTTTTCCGTGCATCAGGTCATCGCCCGGGCCGCCGCCATCATTGGCCGCAAGTTCGATATCCGGATCGCGCCGCGCCGCGCCGGCGATCCGGTTTTTGTGGTTGCCAATCCCGGCCTGTTGCAAAAGACGCTGAACTGGGTCCCGCAATACAATGATCTGGACAAGATCCTGCGCGCCGCCATCAAATGGGAATGGCGCATGACCCGGCCGGTGCAGATGCCTGCGCCACGCACAAACGATAAGGTCGATCACGGCACCGCCCCCTGCGACCCCCAGCCGGATATCCGGATGTGACGACCGTCAGCGTCATTGTCCCCGCCTTTGATGCCGAAGCCACATTGCGGGCCACGGTGCGCAGCATCCTTGCCCAGACCCATCGCGACCTGGAAATTTTCATCGTCGATGACGGCTCGCGCGATCGCACCGGCGATATTGCCCGCGAATTGGCCGCTGATGACGACCGTATCCAGGTCTTGCATCAACCCAATGCAGGCGTTGCGGCCGCGCGCAATCTGGCGCTGGCACAGGCCACCGGCAGATATACCGCCTGGATAGATGCCGATGACCTGTGGCATCCGACCAAGATCGAAAAGCAGCTGGCGGTGTTTCGGGATGCGCCAGAGCCGCCGGGGTTTGTCTATACCGGCTATCGGTTGATCGACAGCAATGACAGGATCATTCCCAACCTGCGCACATTGGCGGATATGTCGGGGCATACGGTCTGTTTGCAGATCGCGACGAATTTCTTCAGCAATGTCAGCAGCATCATGATCCGAACCGATCTGGCCCGCGCCATGGGCGGGCATGACCCGCGCCTGCGCGATTGGGGCGTCGAAGGCTCTGAAGATCTGTTGCTGCAATTGCGTCTGTCGCTGCAATCACCCGCGGCCTGCTGCCCGCAGGCGCTGGTGGGTTATCGGATGCATCAGCGGAACATGTCGCTTGATTATCGCCGCGCGACGCAGGCGAACCTGAAGGCGCTGGATCTGATCACCGGGGCCGCCCCCACCCTGCCCGACTGGGTATTTCGCCTGGGTCGGGCGCGCGTTGCCGGCTATGCGCTGCACGCCTTGCGGGCTGGCGATCTCGGCGCGGCATGGCGCATCCTGGCGCGCATCGCCCCGGACCAGCCGCTGTTCACGCTGCTGACACTCTGGCTGATGATCTGGTGGCAGATCACCGCGCCGTTTCAACCGCAGCGCAACCGCGATCCCGACCTGGGGCGGGACTTTCTGACAGCCGATCCGGCCACCGCCCCGTGGCATGGGCCGATGCTGCTGACGCGGCACCACCGCCGCCGGCTGAACCAGGCAGACCGCGCAAGGGCTCGCTTGTCGAAATGCGCGGCGGTCCAGATCGAACGGGGTGCCCTGACGGGATAAAGGCCAGGAACCTTGACCTTGCTGCCGGCCCTACCTTGGCCATGTCATAAGAAACCACCCGGCCCGCCTGACACAGCTTTTGGGCGACAATGGCACCCATAAAATTGACGACAATATGCCTGACATCTTTCGCTGAAACTGCGGACCACAGGCATAACCCGGGCGCCCTGCATCATCTGTTCCGGAACCATGTGATGGGGCCGTGGGGGCGACCCTCTCGACAGGTGAGGCCTTCATTGGGCGATCAAAGTTTCGATCGCCCGTGAGGGAGCGACTTGGAGCTTTTAACCTTTTGTTACTTAATAAGGAATCGGATTGTATCTGCGAAGATCAGTTATCTGCGGTCGCGCGTAAACTGCCCTTAAGACCACAACACAAACTATTGAATCATTTGGATCATCGCTTAATGAAGGCATAGTCGCGCAGCGTGTTGATCCATTGCTGGCCGTGCTTGGCATTCTTCCAGGTCGGCATCCGGTCGATATGCACCTGCTGGGCGATCTCTTCAAAGCTCGGGATCGCGCGGGATGCGTTGAAACGCGGGTTCAGCCCCTGCTTGGCCATCCGCCGATATTCCAGCGCCCTGTCGCGCGCCTGGTTCAGCGTGACAATATCCGTGCCGCCCAAACCAAAGTCGGTGCGCAGCGGTGCCCCCATGCGGTTCTTCTGACCTTTGACCGTCACCCGCACGATCCAGCGCCGCGCGCCCGACGGATCGACAACCAGATAAAGCCCATTGCCATCGCCATGACGACCCGGGCCGAGAGACTCGACAAGCTTCTTAGTCAGTTTGCCGCTGAGAGCCGCCACAGATTATACCACTATCCATACCACACAATGAAAGAATACCGGTGCAATCGAAAGAAAATCAATGCAATGTGACAGCGTGGATTCTGCCTTATAAATAAGGTGAAAATGCGAATATAAGGCATCCGATAACATTGAAAAAAATGAGGGTCTGGCGGAGACGAAGGGATTCGAACCCTCGAGACGGTTTCCCGTCTGCACCCTTAGCAGGGGTGTGCCTTCGACCACTCGGCCACGTCTCCGCCGACCCGTTTAATTGGTGGTGCCGCGCGGGGCAAGGGCAGAAAATGCGCGGGTGCGAATTCAGTGACGCGTGGGGCGCATATTGTCAGATGCGTGATAAACCATCGGCTTGGGCTGCGTCGGAAGGTGCACGATCCGGGGCCGAGCTGCTCAGGTGTTGAACAGGAAGTGCAGCACGTCGCCATCCTTGACGACATAGCTTTTGCCTTCGGCGCGCAGCTTGCCCGCATCGCGCGCGCCCTGTTCGCCCTTGCAGGCCAGAAAATCGTCATAGGCGATGGTTTCGGCACGGATGAAGCCGCGTTCGAAATCGCCGTGGATCACACCGGCGGCGCGGGGCGCGGTGGTGCCCTGCGGGATCGTCCAGGCGCGGGCCTCTTTCGGGCCGACGGTGAAATAGGTTTCCAAGTGCAGCAAGTCATAGCCGGCGCGGATAAGCCGGTCCAAACCCGCCTCTTCCAGCCCCAGTTCTGTCAGGAACATCTCGGCCTCGTCGGCATCAAGCTGGGCGATTTCTTCTTCGATCTTGGCGGAAATCACCACCGATGCGGCGCCCTGTTCGGCGGCCATTTTTGCCACGGCGGCGGAATGCGCATTGCCAGTGGCGGCCTCGTCTTCGGCCACGTTGCAAACGTAAAGGATCGGTTTGCTGGTCAGCAGTTGCAGCATGTCCCAGGCACGGCGATCATCGGCGGCAACATCGACCGTCCGGGCGGGTTTGCCCTGTTCCAGCGCGGCCAGTGCCGCCTTCAGCAGGCGTTCCTGCTGCACCGCGTCCTTGTCGCCGCCGCGCACCTTGCGGCTGACGTTCTGCAGGCGTTTTTCGATGCTTTCCATATCGGCCAGCATCAGCTCGGTTTCAATTGTCTCGGCATCGGCGACCGGATCAACCCGGCCTTCGACATGGGTCACGTCGCCGTCTTCAAAACAGCGCAGCACATGGGCGATGGCATCGCATTCGCGGATATTGGCCAGGAACTGGTTGCCCAGACCTTCGCCCTTGGACGCGCCTTTGACCAGACCGGCAATATCGACAAAGGTCATCCTTGTGGGAATGATCTGTTTTGATCCGGCGATTTCTGCCAGCTTGTCCAGCCGCGCATCGGGCACGGCGACATCACCGACATTGGGCTCGATCGTGCAGAAAGGGAAATTGGCGGCCTGCGCGGCGGCGGTGCGGGTCAGCGCGTTGAACAGCGTCGACTTGCCGACATTCGGCATCCCCACGATTCCGGTTTTGAACCCCATTTTCGACCCTTTCGCATATGTCGCGCGCTTGATAGGGCCGCGAGGGGCGCGGCGCAAGCGTCGTTGCCCGAATCCGCCGAAGCTGGCACAGTGTGGGCAGGGCAGACCGGAGGCGCGCATGGCCATAACCCCCTATCTTCATTTTCAGGGCAATTGCCGGGCGGCGATGGCCGCCTATCACGACATCCTTGGCGGGCAGCTTGATATAATGGGGTATGACCAGATGCCGGATGCGCCCGCACCGATGGCGGGATCAACGCTGGTGATGCATTCGGCGCTGATGTCGCCTTTTGGCGATCTGGAAGCCTCGGATTTTCCGCCCGGCGAAGCGGGTGAACCGCAACAGGCTGTCAGCGTGGCCCTTCAGGCGGACAAGGCCGACGCGGCGCAGCGTATATATGCCGCCCTGGCCGAGGGCGGCGCGGTCGTTGCCCCCTTCGGCCCGACGTTCTTTTCACCAGGCTTCGGCATGTGCAAGGATCGGTTCGGCACGCATTGGATCATCATGACCACGCCAGAACCCGCCTGAGGGCATTGCCTTTTGCGGCGCTTTGGGCGAAACCCGGCTGCGGATCAGCCCAAGGATGCCCATGACCCGAATTGATGACACCTTCGCGCGTCTGCGCGCTGAAAAACGCAAGGCTTTCGTGGCCTATGTGATGGCGGGCGATCCGGATTACGACACATCGCTTGAAATTCTTCGCGGCCTGCCCGGGGCCGGGGTCGATATCATCGAAATGGGCATGCCCTTTACAGACCCCATGGCCGATGGCCAAACGATCCAGCTGGCCGGGCAGCGCGCGCTTGACGCGGGCCAGACCCTGCAAAAAACACTGGATATGGCCGCCGAGTTTCGCAAGGTCGACACCACCACCCCGATTGTGATGATGGGCTATTACAACCCGATCTACAGTCGTGGCGTCGATAAATTTCTGACCGATGCAAAGGCCGCTGGAATAGACGGGCTGATCGTGGTCGATCTGCCCCCCGAGGAAGATAGCGAACTGTGTATTCCCGCGCAAAAGGCGGGGCTGAATTTCATCCGTCTGGCAACCCCCACCACGGATGATGCCCGCCTGCCCCGCGTGCTGCAGAACACATCGGGTTTTGTCTATTACGTGTCGATCACCGGCATCACCGGTGCCGCCGCCGCCCAGGCCGCCGATGTCGCGCCAGAAGTTGCGCGCATCAAGGCGGGCACCGATCTGCCCGTGATCGTGGGCTTTGGCATCCGCACGCCCGAGGTTGCGCAATCCATCGCCAGCGTGGCCGACGGGGCCGTGGTGGGATCGGCCATCGTCAAGCTGATCGAGGAGCGCCGCCCGGTGCCCGATATTCTGGCCTATGTGAAATCGCTGGCCGATGGGGCGCATCGGGGCTGAACAGCCACCGTTTCCGTTTACAACGTCGTTCTTGCGCTGCTAACCATGGCGCAAGAGGAGCCCCGCCCATGCCTGTCATCACCACAATCGACGATCTGCGCCGCATCTATAAACGCCGCGTGCCAAAGATGTTCCACGACTATGTCGAGACGGGCAGCTGGACAGGCCAGACCTTTCGCGAGAACTGCGCGGATTTTGAAAAGATCTATTTTCGCCAACGGGTTGCGGTCGATATCGACGGGCGGTCAACTGCCTCGAAGATGATCGGGCAGGATGTGGCGATGCCGGTCGCCCTGGCGCCGGTCGGGATGACCGGCTTTCAATGTGCCGATGGCGAGATCAAGGCCGCCCGCGCCGCTGGCCGGTTCGGTGTACCCTATACATTGTCCAGCATGTCGATCTGTTCGATCGAGGATGTGGCCGAACATTCGCCCTATCCGTTCTGGTTCCAGCTTTATGTCATGATGGATACCGAATTCGTGTCGCGCCTGTTGCAGCGCGCCAAGGATGCCGGATGCCCGGCGCTGGTTGTGACGCTGGATCTGCAACTGATGGGCCAGCGCCATATGGACCTGAAGAACGGCCTGTCGGTGCCACCAAAGTTGCGGCTGCCGCTGCTGATGGATTTGGCCACCCGCTGGCGCTGGGGGCTGGGAATGCTGGGCACCAAGCGGCGGTTTTATGGAAATATCATCGGTCACGCCAAGGGTGTGGAAAATCTGACATCTCTCTATGGCTGGACCTCGAAGCAGTTCGACAAGAAGCTGGACTGGGAAAAGGTCAAGCAGTTGCGCCGCGAATGGGGCGGCAAGATGATCCTGAAGGGTATTCTGGACGCCGCGGACGCGAAAATGGCGTTACAGGTCGGGGCCGATGCGATTATCGTGTCGAACCATGGCGGGCGGCAACTGGACGGCGCGATATCCTCGATCCGGGCGCTGGGCCCGATCATGGACGCGGTCGGCGACCGGATCGAGGTGCATCTGGACAGCGGCATTCGCAGCGGCCAGGACGTGCTGAAGGCGCTGGCGATGGGGGCCAGCGGCACCTATATCGGGCGCGCCTATACATACGGTCTGGGCGCGATGGGTGAGGCGGGCGTGACCACCGCGCTGGAGATCATCCAGAAAGAACTGGATCTGACCATGGCCCTGTGCGGGCGCAAATCCATCGCCGATGTGGGCCCCGACATCCTGCATATCCCCAAAGGATTTTCAGGCGACTGGCAATAACGCCGTCACACTTGTGATGGTGGGGCCCACATGGCGCGCAAACCGGCCAGTGCCGCGGCACGCCGGGCGCGCGCGTCCAGCGAAAACTCTTCGGCCAGGCTCAGATATGTGGGCGGCATGGTCTGGCCGGTGCCGGTCAGGATGCCGTATTGCGGGCTCAGCTTCAGGCCAGCGGCCTGCGCCAGATGGGCCATAGCGCGGTTCTCTGACAGCATCATCAGCTTTACAGTCGTGATATAGCGATTGCGCGCCGCCAGCATCGCCAGCCGCAGCGCAGTTTCACCATGCCCCTGCCCCTGCCAGCCGGCGTCGATCGACACCGCGATCTCGGCCTCGCGTTTCCAGCGGGGGTCGGTCGGGATCATTTCGGAACAACCGATCAGCCGCCCATCCGCGAAGACCCCGATCACAACCGATTTGTTCCAGTCGATGTCATCGACATATTTTTCGATGAACCTGTCGCCGACCGGGCTGCAAAACCGCAAGATGCGATCCTCCTGCGACAGGCCAAGGAAATGCGCAAGCAAGGCCGCCTTATCCCCGAACCAAAGGTGGCGCGTGGTGATGACCGGCGCCGGGGCCTTGGCCGCGCGCGGCTGAAGGGTGCTGGAACGGCGCGGGCCGTTGATTGCGGGCTTTGTTGGATATCTGTCCGGCATCGAAGATCTCCTGGAATTGCGGAGTCTTCCTCCCTTTGGGGCATGGCTGTTCACCGGCATGTTGATCTGCCGCTGCTCGTTACGCATTATGTGGGCGTGCTGTGGCGCGGAACAACCATGCTGCACCGCAGAACCGCCATGCGCCAGTTGCAAGCCCCAGCGCATCAGTTTTTACCGGGCTTTGGCAGAATTCCCTCTTCCCATCCCGGAAAATCTGCCCTATACGCGCGGCTTCATGCGGGCATGCACCCTTGGAGGATGCCCCTTAATATATTGGAGAATACTATGGCTGGTGAGATCCCTGATCTTCACGCCACGGTACGGACGGGGACAGGCAAGGGGGCCGCTCGTCAAGCTCGCAGAGAGCAATTCGTACCGGGCATCGTATATGGCGGTGGGGCTGACCCCGTTGCCATCAACGTCAAATATAATGAACTGCTCAAGCGTCTTAAGGCGGGCCGGTTCCTGTCGACCCTGTTCAACCTCAAGGTTGAAGGGCAGGACGATGTGCGCGTGATCTGCCGCAATGTGCAGCGCGACGTGGTCAAGGATCTGCCGATCCATCTGGACCTGATGCGCCTGCGCCGCACCTCGAAGGTCAAGCTGTTCATCCATGTCGATTTCATCAATCACGACAAGGCACCCGGCCTGAAAAAGGGCGGCGTTCTGACCGTTGTGCGCCCCGAGGTCGAACTGGTCGTGACCGCTGGCGATATCCCGGAAGCGATCACCGTCGATCTGACCGGCCTGAATGTGGGCGATATCGTGCACATTTCGAACATCGAACTGCCCGCCGGCGCGCGCCCCACGATCACCGACCGTGATTTCGTGATCGCCAATATTTCGGCCCCGTCGGGGCTGCGGTCGTCGGAAAACGAAGCCGATGATGCGGCGGAAGACGAAGACGACGAATAGTTTCGTCATTCGGCAAACCTTACAAACGCGGGGCCCCTGCCCCGCGTTTTTGTTTGCTGCCCGGCGACGCGCGCCCTAGATATAGGGCAAGCTATGCAGGAGAACCCGATGCGGCTGTTCGTGGGGCTGGGAAACCCCGGCGCGAAATATGCCGGTAACCGCCACAATATCGGCTTCATGGCCGTAGACCGGATTGCCGCCGATCACGGATTTGCTCCGTGGCGGGCCAGGTTTCAGGGACAACTGGCCGAAGGTCTGCTGGACGGCGAAAAGGTTTTGCTGCTCAAGCCCGAAACCTTCATGAACCTGTCGGGCCAGTCGGTGGGCGAAGCCATGCGGTTTTACAAACTGACCCCCGCCGATGTGGTTGTCTTTCACGATGAGCTGGATCTGGCCCCGGGCAAGCTGCGCGTCAAGCAGGGTGGCGGCCATGCCGGGCATAACGGGCTGCGGTCGCTGCATGCCCATATCGGTGAAGAGTACGGCCGGGTTCGGCTGGGCATCGGTCATCCGGGCCACAAGGATCGCGTATCGCCCTATGTGCTGTCGGATTTCGCCAAGGCCGATCAGGATTGGCTGGATGACCTGCTGCGCGGCATTTCCGATGGTGCGCCCGCCTTGGCCAAGGGCGATGCGGCCGGGTTTCAGAACGCCGTGGCGCTGCGCCGGGCCCCGGCCAAGCCTGCCCCTCGCGCAGAAACCCAATCCGTCAAGCCTGCGCAAAACCCTGGCCACACCAACCCGCTGTCGCCATTGCAGGCGCTGGCAAACAGGTTCCGCCGATGACCCCGCGCCCCGATCCCGCCGTCAATGTTCTGGGTGGCCCGTTGCGGCCCTGCTCCACCGCGCCCATGACCGGCTTTTTCCGCGACGGGCATTGCAATACCTGCGCACAGGATAGCGGCAGCCATACAGTCTGTGCCGTGATGACGGCCGAGTTTCTGGCGTTTTCCAAATATGTCGGCAATGACCTGTCCACACCCCGCCCCGAATTCGGCTTTTCCGGCCTGAAACCGGGCGATCGGTGGTGCCTGTGCGCCAGTCGCTTTGCCCAGGGCCCATGACGAAGGCTGTGCGCCCCGCGTCGATCTGGACGCCACCCATCAGCGCGCGCTGGATATCGTGCCGCTGGACGTTCTAAAGACTTGCGCGACCGAGTAGCGGGGAAATTCGGCAGATATTCCCCCAATGCACGCATTTGTGAACGTGCAAGCCTATACAAATCGCTCATATTCCATCATTCTCAGATTGTCACAGCGCAGGAGGAGCCGCCATGGACCAGCATGTCACGAATATCCGCGATCGCGTCACCGAGGCCGAATGGCAGACACGGGTCGATCTGGCGGCCTGCTATCGCCTGGTTGCCCTCTATGGCATGACCGATCTGATCTATAATCACATCACGGCACGTGTGCCGGGGGCCGAAGATGAAATCCTGATCAACCCGTTTGGATTGTTCTATGATGAAATCACCGCTTCAAGCCTGATCAAGATCGACCACGGCGGCAACATTCTGATGCAGCCCGATCCGCAATACGGAATCAACCACGCCGGTTACGTCATCCACAGCGCGGTGCATGCTGCCCGGCATGATGTGGCCTGCGTGCTGCACACCCACACCAAGGCGGGTGTCGCGGTGTCCGTGATGAAAGACGGGCTGCTGCCACTGACACAAGCGGCGATGCGGTTTCATGATCGCATCAGCTATCACGATTTCGAAGGTCCGGCGGTCGAACCGGCCGAACGCGAACGGCTGGTGGCCGATCTGGGCAATACCGATGCGATGATCCTGCGCAATCACGGTCTGCTGACCTGCGGGCGATCCATCCCCGAGGCGTTCCTGCTGATGAACAGGCTAGACAATGCCTGCAAATGCCAGGTTGAAATTCTGTCGCTGAATGCCGAACTGACCTGGCCCAGTGCCGAGGTCATCGAGAAAAGCGCCCGCGTTCTGGGCGGGCCGAAAACCGTGCGGTCAAACGAGAATGAAGGCAAGCTGGGCGACTGGAACGGCCAGCGCGAATGGGCCGCCCTGCTGCGCAAGCTGGACAAGATAGACCCGTCCTATCGTGACTGACGCAGCGCGGGTCTGCGTGTTCGGGGTGGGTGCCATCGGCACCCATCTGGCGCTGGCCGCCGCCGATGGCGGCGCGGCCCTGTCGGTGGTGGCGCGCGGCGATCATCTGGCGGCGATCCGCCGCGACGGGTTGCAGATCACCCGGGCGGGCAAGCATCACGTGCTGCATCCCGCCGCTTCGGACAATCCTGCCGATCTTGGTGCGCAGGATATCGTCATTCTGGCGGTGAAAGCCCCTGCCTTGGCTGGGGCGGCGCGAATGATCGCGCCCTTGCTGCGCCCCGATACGGCGGTCGTCTGCGCACTGAACGGGGTACCGTGGTGGTATTTCCATGGCCATGGGGGTGGCTTTGCCGATGCGCCCCTGCCCGATGTAGACCCCGATGCCGAGATCTGGAACCGGATCGGACCAGAACGCGCGATCGGTTGCGTGGTATCGACAGCCGCCCGTGTAACCGCGCCCGGGCAAGTCATCATCGACAACCCCGGCCAGCCGCTGTTCCTGGGCGAGCCATCCGGCCAGATGACCATGCGGCTGGAACGGGTGCGGGCGCTGTTGGCCGCCGGCGGGCTGAACGCGATCGCCACCGATACGATCCGCCACACCATCTGGGACAAGCTGCAACGCAATATCGCATCGGGGCCGGTCGCGATCCTGACCCAGACCAGCCTGAAACATCTTTATGCCTCGCCGGCGATGCTGACGCTGCGGGCCGGCATCCAGGCCGAGGTGGCAGCCATTGCCGCCGCCTATGGCTTTGATCTGCCGGTCGAAACCGACGCCCAACGCCAATTCGTGCTGCAATCCGACCACAAGGTCAGCATCCTGCAGGATTTCGAGCGCGGACAGGTGATGGAGCTGGATGCCATGTTTCGCGCGCCGCTGCATCTGGCGCGCATGGCGGGCGTGGCAACGCCACTGCTGGATATAGTCGTAGAACTGGCGCTGATCCGGGCACAATATGCCAGCCCCCAGGCAGCCAGGGAATAAAGGCAGGCCAACCCGGTTTGTCGGGTCGGCCTGTCAAATCTTACATATCAGGCCGCGAAAATCGCGCCATCGGACAGAAGCTGTTCCAGCTTGTCGTCAGAGAACCCCGCCGCGCGCAGGATGGCGCGCGTGTCATGCCCCGTCGGCACCGGTTCGGTGGGGCGGGCCGCAGGGGTGCGGTCAAATCGCGGTGCCGGGGCGGGCTGCATCAGCCCGGCCAGTTCGATAAAGGTTTCACGTTCGACGTTGTGCGGATGGGTCACGGCCTCATCCATGGTCAGGACGGGGGCCACACAGGCATCCGAATTGGTAAAGATTTCTTCCCATTCGGCACGGGTCTTGCTGCGGAACACCTGCTCATAGACCTTGCGCTGGTCGCGCCATTGCGCGCGGTCATATTGCGCATCGCCAACCTCGGCGGGAAGCCCTGCCTTTTCGATCAGTTCGGCAAAGAATTGCGGCTCGATCGCGCCGACCGAAAACAGCTTGTCATCCGCGGTTTCATAAACCCGGTAGAACGGCGCGCCGCCGTCCAGCATGTTGGCCTCGCGTTCATATTTCCAGACGCCCTTGGCCTGCATGCTGCGAAACAGGCCCGCCAACGCCGACACGCCATCGACCATGGCCGCATCGACCACCTGCCCCTTGCCGGACCGGCTGCGTTCCCACAGCGCCGACAATACCCCGAACAACAGGAACATGGTGCCGCCACCGTAATCGGCCACCAGGTTCAGCGGCGGTAATGGCGGCGCATCAGCGGCGCCCATCAGCGACAGCGCACCGGTCAGCGACAGATAGTTCAAATCGTGACCGGCCGTATGCGACAATGGCCCCTTTTGGCCCCAGCCGGTCATGCGGCCAAAGATCAAGCCCGGGTTGCGGGCATGGCAGATATCTGGCCCCAGCCCCAGTTTTTCCATCACGCCGGGCCGGAACCCTTCGATCAGGATATCGGCCTTTTCGATCAGCACCAGCGCGGTTTCGACGCCTGCGGGCGATTTCAGATTGATGGCCACGCTTTTCTTGTTGCGGCTGATGATGTCCTGCAGGCGCGGCTTGCCCAGCCCGCGGTCGATCACGATGACCTCGGCGCCCTGATCGGCCAGCATCTGCCCGGCCAGCGGGCCCGGGCCGATCCCGGCCATTTCGATTACTTTAAGTCCTTCCAGCGGTCCTGGCATGATTTCTCCCTTCGGTTTCGGTCAGGCGGCCACAGCGTCGGCGGCTTTCATCTTTTCGATCGCGGCCATCGGCACCTCGAATGCCGGGCCAAAGGCTTGGGCCAGTTCGGCCGCGCGCGTCACGAAACGGTCAATGCCCACGCCGCGCACAAATTGCAACACGCCCCCGGTATGCGCCGGGAAACCGATCCCCATTATCGAACCGATATTGGCCTCTACCTCGGATGTCACCACGCCTTCGCCATAGCAGCGCAGGGCTTCGATAACCTGACGATACAATATGCGGTCTTCGGCATCGCGCATCGTGACGGGCACGGTGCCTTGTGCGAACTGGGTCAGGCCGGGCCACAGGGTCTTGGTGCCATCCGGGTGATAATCATAGAACCCGCCGCCATAGGCGCGCCCGCCGCGGCCCATTTCGACCAGCTTGTAGGCGATCAGCTGCTTGACCCGGCTTTTGACCGGATAGCCGTCCTTGACGCCCAGCCGTTCATCCAGCGCCTTGTTGGCCTTGTCGGCCCGCACCGACAGCGTTTGTGAAACCTCGTCCTGAACGGCCAGCGGCCCCACCGGCATGCCGACATTCCAGGCTGCCTTTTCGATATCGGCCGCCGGCAGGCCGTCATGCAACAGCGCCATACCTTCGTCGATAAAGGTGCCAAAGACACGAGTGGTGAAAAAGCCGCGGCTGTCATTCACGATAATCGGAATCTTGCCGATCTGCTGAACATAATCATAGGCCTTGCGCAGGGTGTCTTGCGATGTGTCCTTGCCCAGGATGATCTCGACCAGCTTCATCCGGTCGACCGGCGAGAAGAAGTGCAGCCCGATAAAGCGCGACGGATCAGGGCAGGCCTTCGACAACAGCGAAATAGGCAATGTCGAGGTGTTGGACGCGAAAATACCCTCGGGGCTGAGCAGGCCGAATGTATTGGCTGTTACCTTTTCCTTGATGTCGACATCTTCGAAAACCGCCTCGATGATGATATCCACGCCATCGAAATCGTCCTTGTCGGTTGGGCGGATCAGGTTCAGCAGCGCCTCCTTGCCCGCTGCATCCATGCGCCCGCGCGAAATCTGCTTGTCGGCCAGTTTTTCGGAATAGGCCTTGCCCTTTTCGGCCTTGGCCAGTTCGGTATCCTTGAGCACCGATTTCATTCCACGATTGGCTTGCGACCAGGCGATGCCGGCCCCCATCATGCCCGCTCCCAGAATGGCGCCGCTGCCGGCCTTCCAGCGTTCGCCCTTGGGGCGGAAGGTGCCATTCTTGATGGCATTCATGCCAAAGAAAAAGGTGGAAATGGCGGCTTTCGCCTCGGGGCCGGCAACCAGTTCACAAAAACCGCGCACCTCGGCCACCATGCCTTCATCTATGCTCGTCCGCATCGATTCCAGCGCGACCCGATGAATCACCAGCGGCGCGGGCAGCAGGCCGCGGGTCTTTTTCATGACGCCGTCCAGCCGCTTGGCCGCAAAATCGCGGATATGGGGCGCATCGGCCCCGCCGCCAGGATATTCGAAACCGTCGCGGTCCCAAGGCTGGCCGGCGGCATCGGGATGGCTGGTGATCCAGGCGCGGGCGGCGGGCAACAGATCGTCTTGCGCGTCGACAAGTTCATCGACCAAGCCCAGATCCAGCGCCGCCCTTGCGCCGATAACCGACCCGTCCAGCAACAGCGGCAGCGCCCTTTCCAGCCCCAGCAGGGCCGTCAGCCGCACGATACCGCCAGCCGCGGGCAAAAGCCCCAGCGACACTTCGGGCAGGCCCACGGAAACGGCGGGCGATTTCAACGCGATGCGGTGGTGGCAGCTCAGGCAAATCTCGAAACCCCCGCCCAGCGCAGCACCGTTGATTGCGGCCACAACCGGCACCGGCAGTTTCTCCAGCCGACGCAAAACGGCCTTTTTGTCAATGATACCCTGTGCATAGGCGTCATCCACCGCAACGGTGTTCAGGATACGTTTGAGGTCACCCCCCGCGAAGAATGTCTTTTTCGCCGATGCTATGATAACGCCCTTCAGGCCGGGCTCAGCCTCCAGCCTTTCGACCGAGGCTTGTAGAAAATCGCTGAATTCCGGGTTCATCGTATTGTTGGACTGGTCGGATGCATCCAGCATCAGAACAACGATTCCATCCGCGCCTTTTTCATAGCGATGCGCCATAGTCAGTACCCTTTGTATTATGAAAATCTTCTTGTGCTGCGGCACCGGCGGATCGGGGAGCACGCAGAAGACGGCCGCCGGCTGACACAGCGCGGCCCCGTATCGACATCATCTGCATGAAACAACTTCACCCGTCGCTCTCCCTGATCCTGCCAGTGGCATTCGGGCAGAGATTACGGGATGATTCCGGCGAAATCAAACAATGTATTACTCGGCTTTGATTTGACCGGCATCGTCCGACGCACGTACAGCCTGCTCCGAGATCGGATAAGACAGAACGCCGACACATGAATCGATCAGGCTTTCGATCACGCTGGGCGATGTCCAGGCCCGTGACCCGAAAATATTCCGCTCCTCATCGGTTTCCTGATTATGCAGCGACACTTCGCGCATCGCCAGAACATTGGATACCAGCGTAAGCATCACGATGATCCGCTCGCTGGCCAATTGGCGCGGCTGATCCTTCAGATGGTCGCGGAAATAATCGACACAGCGCCGATAGCCGGAATTCAACTGCCCACCGATCGCGGCCAGATACAATTCCCGCTTATTGAAGAACTGGTTGAAGAAACGCATGTTCATTTCAACGGCCGGATCCTGCACAAGCGAGGATTTCACCAGCACGCTGACCACATCGCGCAGCGCAACGGGCTTGCCACCCTTTTCGAGTTCGTTCAGCATCTCGATGCGCCGGGCATCGACGATCTTGGCGCCATCAATCAGCAATTCGCGCACCAGCGCTTCCTTGCTTTCAAAATAATAGGCGATAGATCCGATATTGCGCTGACCAGCGGCGCTTACGATATCGCGCACTGATACGTTGTCGATTCCGCGCTCTATAAAAAGTTCGCTGGCCGCTTCTTTCAGCTTGTCCCGGGTTCGCTGGCTGCGCGACTTTTCGATTTTTGTCATTGATATCGCTTTCGGCCTTCAATAGTTTCGCGTTCTAAATCTGTCGCACCCTGCGGGTCGGACCATGTCGACAGCCGGGGTTACACGATCTTTTAAATGTATAGGATGGGATGCCGTTCAATGGAAGACTCTTGGCGTCAGCAAATAGATACTGACAAGCTGACTGACTGGATGACATCGCAGGGGCTGGGTCATGGCGCGCTGGAAAACATCCGCGCGCTGACCGGGGGAACGCAGAATATTCTGCTGCGTTTCAAACGGGACGGCCGCGATTATGTGCTGCGCTGCCCGCCCGCCAATCCGCGCCTCGACGGCAACAAGACCATCCAGCGCGAAATAACGGTGCTGACGGCGCTGGCGCAGACCAATGTGCCCCATCCACGCCTGATCGCACCCTGCCCCGACAAGGATGTGCTGGGGCGTGCCTTCTATCTGATGGAGCCGGTGGAAGGCTTTACCGCGACCCAGACGCTTCCCGAACTGCATGCCTCGCGGCCCGATATCCGGCGCCAGATGGGCTTTGAATTTCTGAATGCCGGATTAACCCTGGCTGCGGTGGATTATATCGCGGTGGGCCTTGAAGGTTTCGGACGCCCGGAAAACTTTCTGGACCGTCAGGTCAGCCGCTGGCGCGGACAACTGGACAGCTATCATGATTTCGCGGGCTGGCCCGGGCCGGATGGCCTGCCGCATGTCGCGGAAATTTCCGAATGGCTGGCCGCGCGCACGCCTGCGACATTCACGCCGGGCATCATGCATGGTGATTTTCACATGGCCAATGTGATGTTCCGCAATGACGGCCCGGAAATCGCCGCCATTGTCGACTGGGAACTGGCCACGATCGGCGATCCGCTGATTGACATGGGCTGGGCCATCGCAACCTGGCCAGAGGATATTGGCCCTGACAGAAACACCTCGGATATGATCAAATGGGAGGGTCTGCCCAACATCGCCGAATTGATCGACTATTACAGCGCCCGAACCAAGCGCGATATGTCGTCGATCAACTGGTATGCCGTTTTGGGCTGTTATAAACTGTCGATCCTTCTGGAAGGAACCTATGCCCGTGCATCGGCCGGAAAAGCCCCCAAAGAGGTTGGCGACCGGTTGCATGCGGGGGCTATCCGGCTGATGAAACGGGCAATGGCCTTCATAGAACAGGGCGACAGGTTCGGACAAAATGGATAAACTGATGCAGATTCCGCTGCCCCTGATTGACGGTGGCATCAATTTTCGGGCGGTTGGGGGCGGTATCAAGCCGGGTCTGCTGTATCGGTCAGGGGCCTATGACACCCTGACACCGGCCGGACGGGCACAATTGCAGGCGCTTGGGCCGATCACGCTGTTCGATCTGCGCGCGGCCGGCGAACAGGCCCGCCAGCCCTTGCCGCAGTTTGACGACGGCAGCGTGGATCATGTGGCCTTTGTTCACGACATGCATATCGCTGACCTGACCCGCATCCTGCGCGATCCCGGCAGCACCCCACAGCACAGCCGCGAGGCCATGCTGCATATCTATCGCGAACTTCCGAACCGTTTCGTGCCAATTTACCAGCAGATGTTCCGCCATATGGCCGTTACCGATCGGGCGGTTGTCATAAATTGCACCGCGGGCAAGGATCGCACCGGTGTGGCCGTCGCGCTGTTGCTGGGCGCGCTGGGCCAAAGCCGGGATGCCATTCTGGCTGATTATCTGGAAACCAACCGGTCATTCGACGTGATCAAGACCATGTTCCTGCGGCGGCGCGTCAATAGCGGCGCGGCCGACATGCGCCCCGAGGTCATAGACCCGGTTTTGCGCGCCGATCCGGACTATCTGGCGGCCATGTTTGATACGCTTGATGCGGTCGATGGCGGGTTGCATGGCTATCTGACCCGGACGCTGGGACAAAGCGAAGCAGATCTTGACCGGCTGCGCGCCCGTTTTCAGGCCTGATCGAAGCGGCACCATAAAAACGCCCTTGCGAAACGGCGTCCACGGCGATACGAAATATTTAATTCATCGTTTTACGACGCACGACGTATCTGAAAAATATTGGAGGAACTGCAATGAGCTGGGAATTTGAAACCGACCCGGAATTTCAGAAAAAACTGGATTGGGCCGACAAGTTCGTGCGCGAAGAAGTGGAGCCGCTCGATCACGTATTGAAAAGCCCCTACAACGTCACAAACCCAAAATTCGTGCGTCTCGTGCGCCCGTTGCAGGAAGAAGTTCGCCGTCAAAAGATGTGGGCCTGTCACCTTGGTCCAGAGCTGGGCGGCGAAGGTTATGGTCAGGTCAAGCTGGCGCTTTTGAACGAAATTCTGGGCCGCTCGCGTTTTGCACCCACGGTGTTCGGGGCCCAGGCCCCCGACAGCGGGAACGCCGAAATCCTGGCCCATTATGGCACGCCGGAGCAGAAAAAGCGCTTTCTCGAACCGCTGCTGGCCAATGAAATCGTCTCCTGTTTTTCGATGACCGAGCCGCAAGGCGGCGCCGATCCGACCATCTTTACCACCAATGCCGTTCTGGATGGCGACGAATGGGTGATCAACGGTGAAAAATGGTTTGTTTCCAATGGGAACTACGCCGCATTTCATATCGTCATGGCCGTGACGGACCCCGATGCCAGCCCCTATCGGCGGATGTCGATGTTCATTGTGCCGTCTGAAACACCGGGCATCGAACTGGTAACACTCAGCGGCACGGTCGGGTCCAAAGAACCCAGCCATGCCTATTTCCGCTATACCAATGTGCGCATTCCCAAGGACATGATCCTGGGCGGGCGGGGTGATGCGTTTGTTGTTGCGCAGACCCGTCTGGGGGGCGGCCGCGTTCATCACGCGATGCGAACCCTGGGCGAGGCCAAGAAAGCGTTTGATATGGTCTGTCAGCGGGTCGTTTCGCGCTTCACCCAGGGCACGCGCCTGTCGGAGAAGCAAATGGTTCAGGAGAAGATCGCCGACAGCTGGATCGAGATCGAACAATTCCGCCTTCTGCTGCTGCGCACCGCGTGGCTGATCGACAAGCATAACGACTATAAACTTGTCCGGCGCGACATCGCGGCGATCAAGGCCACCATGCCCAAGCTGCTGCATGATGTCGCATCCCGCGCGCTGCATCTGCACGGGGCTTACGGCGTGTCAGACGAGTTGCCCTTCGTGCATATGGTCACGACATCCTTCATGATGGGGCTGGCCGATGGTCCCACCGAAGTGCACAAGATCACCGTCGCCCGGCAGACGTTGCGCAACTACAAGCCGATCGACACCCTGTTCCCAGACTATCATCTGCCGACCGTCAAGGCCAAAGCCGAAGAAAAGTTCCGCGAACTGCTGAGCGATCTGGCCACGGAAGAAGCCCTTTAACCGGCAGGAACAGGAGATAGACATGGACGAACTATTTGATCTGACAGGCAAGGTCGCCCTTGTCACTGGCGGTTCGCGCGGGTTGGGCCTGCAAATGGTGCGGGCCTTTGCCCAGCGCGGCGCGGATGTGATCATCGCCAGCCGCAAGCTGGACGCCTGCGAAGAAGCGGCCGCGGACATTCGCAAGCTGGGGCGGCGTGCCCTGGCGGTTTCGGTGAACGCATCCAACTGGAATGATGTCGAACGGCTGGCCGATACGGCCTATGCCGAATTCGGGCGTGTCGACATTCTGGTGAACAATGCGGGCATGTCGCCCGCCGTGCCCTCGCATGAAATGACCGAAGCCCTGTTCGACAAGGTCGTTTCGCTGAACTTCAAGGGGCCGTTCCGATTGGCCGCGCTTGTGGCGCATCGCATGGCGCAGGGCGATGGTGGTGTCATTATCAACATATCATCCTCTGGCGCGCTGATGCCGTTGCCCAATGTGATCCCCTATTCGGGGGCCAAGGCGGCGCTGAACGCGATGACGGTTTCGATGGCGCGCGAATATGGGCCCAAGGTGCGGGTCAACAGCATTTCCGCAGGCGCGTTCCTGACCGACATTTCCAAGGCCTGGACACCGGAAGCGCGTGAAAAATCGTCCAACTCGGCCGGACGGCCGGGACGCCCCGAGGAAATCGTGACCACCGCGCTGTATCTGGCCAGCCCGGCGTCAAGCTTTACAACCGGGGCGATCATTCGCTGCGACGGCGGCATGTAAGATACTGGCGCGCCGGCCGGCGCGCCAAGATACAGCGCATTTGAGGCTTGCGGGCCCAAGTGAAAGATTTGGAGGGATCGGATATGTCGACTATTTCAAGTGGCGATCGCAACCTGACTTCGGCAGAACTGAAAGATCGTATCGCAAGGGCCGCCGGCGGATTTCTGGCGTTGGGGCTGCAACCCAATGACTCGATCGCCATGCTGGTTCGCAACGATTTCACCTTTCTGGAGGTCGGTCAGGCCGCAACCGTGATCGGGGCGCGGCCCGTGGCCATGAACTGGCATGCAACGGTTCCCGAAGCGCGGTATATCCTTGAGGACTGCGAAGCAAAGGTGCTGGTCATTCACGCTGACCTGCTGCATCGCCTGGCTGATGCCGTACCGGCAGGTGTCAAGGTTCTGGCTGTGCCGACCCCGCCGGAATTGATGGATGCCTTTGATGTCAGCCCCGAAGACGCCGCGCCGCCCGCCGGTGTGACAGACTGGAACACCTGGCGGGACAGTTTTGAACCGCATGCGGGCGATGCCACCCCGACCCCCAGCACCGTGATCTATACATCCGGCACCACGGGCAAACCCAAAGGCGTAATCCGGCGCAAACGTTCGGCCGCGGAACAAGTTGCCCTGCGCGAAATGCTGGGGCGTTGTTTTGGCTTCCTGGATGTTGATCCACCCAGCGTGGTAACGGCCGTGATCGGCCCGATCTATCATTCGGCCCCCAATGCGCATTCCAACTATTCCTATGCAATGGGTGCCAGTGTCATCATCATGCCGCGCTTTACGCCTGAAGGGCTGCTGAAGATGATCGAAACGCATAAGATCACCCACCTGAATATGGTTCCGATCATGTTCGCGCGCCTGCTGAAACTGCCGCAAGAGGTGCGCGCGCGGTACGATCTGTCATCGCTGCGTTATGTCGGCCATGCCGCCGCCCCCTGCCCGCCCGAAATCAAGCGCCAGATGATCGAATGGTGGGGGCCGGTCATCAACGAATATTATGGCTCGACCGAAATGGGCAATGTCACCCATTGCACATCAGAACAGGCGCTGGCCCATCCGGGCACCGTGGGCAAACCGATGCCGGGCGCGATTGTCAGGGTGGTCGATGCAGAGGGCAACGATATGCCGCCCATGGGAATCGGTGAAATCATCGGACGTGCCAGCGGCACCGCCGATTTCGATTACAAGGGGTATGATCCCGCAGCGCGGCAGGGGATGAAATTCGGGCTGATCGCCTCGGGCGACGTGGGTTATTTCAACGAGGATGGATTCCTGTTCATCTGCGACCGGAACTCTGACATGATCATTTCCGGTGGCGTGAACATCTATCCCGCCGAGATCGAGGCCGCGCTGCATCAGATGCCCGGCATCGAGGATTGCGCCGTATTCGGCATCCCGAACGAAGAATTCGGCGAAAGCGTCTGTGCCGTGATCCAGATGCAGCCCGGCCAACCGCAGGACGCCGCCGCCGTTCAGGCCTTCTTGCGCGAACATGTCGCCGGATACAAAATTCCGCGCACGGTTGCCTTTACAGACAACATGCCGCGCGAAGATTCCGGCAAGGTGTTCAAGCGCAAGCTGCGCGAACCCTATTGGGCGAATGCGGGCCGGTCGATCTGATATCGCATGGGCGGCGGATTACGCGCCGCCCATATCAAACCCCAGATGCCGGGCGACGGTAAAGATATCCTTGTCGCCGCGCCCGCACATGTTCATCACGATGATATGGTCGGCGGGCAGTTCCGGCGCGATCTTCATCACATGGGCCAGCGCATGGCTGGGTTCCAGCGCCGGAATGATGCCTTCCAGCGCGCAGGACAGTTGAAACGCTTCCAGCGCCTCGGCATCGGTGATCGAAACATATTGGGCGCGGCCGGTGTCGTGCAGCCAGGAATGTTCCGGCCCGATGCCGGGATAATCCAGGCCCGCCGAAATGCTGAAGCCTTCCAGGATCTGCCCGTCCTCATCCTGCAACAAATAGGTGCGGTTGCCATGCAGCACACCGGGGCGCCCGCCGGTCAGCGACGCGCAATGCTGCATCTTGTCGTCTACGCCCTTGCCGCCGGCCTCGACCCCGATGATGTTCACCGAAGGGTCATCCAGAAACGGAAAGAACAGCCCCATCGCGTTCGATCCGCCACCAATGGCGGCGATCAGCGTATCGGGCAGACGGCCTTCGCCTTCCTGTTCTTCCAGTTGCCAGCGGACCTCCTTGCCGATGATCGACTGGAAATCACGCACCATCGCCGGATAGGGATGCGGGCCCGCCACGGTCCCGATGCAATAGAAGGTATCGCGCACATTGGTGACCCAGTCGCGCAGCGCATCGTTCATCGCATCCTTCAGCGTGCCGCGCCCGGATGTGACCGGCACGACCTCTGCCCCCAGCAGGCGCATGCGGAACACGTTCGGGGCCTGCCGTTCGACATCATGCGCGCCCATATAGACCACGCATTTCAGCCCGAACTTGGCGCAGACCGTGGCGGTGGCCACCCCGTGCTGCCCGGCCCCGGTTTCGGCGATGATCCGCGTCTTGCCCATGCGCATCGCCAGAATGATCTGGCCCAGCACGTTGTTGATCTTGTGCGCGCCGGTATGGTTCAGCTCGTCGCGTTTCAGATAGATCTTAGCCCCGCCCAGATGCTTCGTCAGCCGGTCGGCATAGTAAAGCGGGCTGGGACGGCCGACATAGTGCTTCCACAGATCATCCATCTGCGCCCAGAATGTGGGGTCGGTCTTGGCGTGTTCGTATTCGGCCTCAAGCGACAGGATCAGCGGCATCAGGGTTTCACTGACAAACCGCCCGCCGAAAATGCCGAACCGGCCATTTTCATCGGGGCCGGACATGAAGCTGTTGAAAAGGTCGTTCATTAAAGGCCCCCTTGCAGTATCGCCGTCTCATCTAGCGCCAATGGCCCACGGGGTAAAGCGGTGCTCAGCCCTGCGCCGCCGCAATGAACGCGGCAATCCGGCCCGCATCCTTGACCCCTGGCGCGCTTTCGACGCCCGAAGATACATCGACCTGCCGCGCGCCGGTCAGCCTGATCGCCTCGGCCACGTTTTCTGCCGTCAGCCCACCGGCCAGCATCCAGGGCAGGGTCCAGTATTTGCGCCGGATCAGCCGCCAGTCAAAGGCCAGCCCGTTGCCACCCGGCAGATCGGCCCCCTTGGGGGGCTTGGCGTCGATCAACAGTTGATCGGCCACCCGGGAATAGATGTCGATCGCCGCCAGATCCTCGGGCCCGGCCACGCCCACGGCCTTCATCACCGGCAGGCCATAGCGCGCCTTGATGGCCAGCACCCGCTGCGGGCTTTCGGACCCATGCAGTTGCAACATGTCCAGCGGCACGGCGTTGATGATCGCATCCAGCGCCGCGTCATCGGCATCGACCACCAGCGCCACCTTGGCCACGCCGGGCGGCACAACGTCGGCCAGCGCACGGGCCTGATCCAGCGTGACATGGCGCGGCGATTTCGGGAAAAACACCAGCCCGACATAGGCCGCACCCGCGTCCACGGCCGCGCTCAGGGTTGCACCATCGCGCAGCCCGCAAATCTTTACCCTGATGTCATGCGTTGCCATGCAGCGGCTTTAGCCTGCCTTGCGCGGTTCCTCAAGCAGGGCGAGCACCTCGTCCTGCGGCGTTGCGGTCTGTTTCAGGCGGCGCACCTCGCGTTTGAGGGTCTTTGCCTCGCGCTTGGCCTCGGCCGCCTCGGCGCGGTGGCGGGCGGCGCGCAGCCATTCCCAGACAAAGCCGATCAGCAGCCCGGCGATGATTCCGCCGAAGACGACCAGAAACAGCGGCAACTCGACCTGCCAGCTGAAGCCAGCGAAATCCGACAGCTCTGCCGGCAACAGACGCAACAGCACGATCTCGCGATTGGCGAGTGCGACAATGATCAAACCAAGGGCCAACAGACCCAGGAACAGATAGCGCAGATATCGTATCATGCGGCAGCCCCGCTTATTTTCCGTTCAGACGATCGCGCAACAGCTTGCCCGTCTTGAAAAACGGAACGTATTTCTCGTCCACACTGACGGAATCGCCGGTGCGCGGATTGCGCCCGACCCGTGCATCACGCTTTTTCACCGAAAACGCACCAAAGCCACGCAGTTCAACCCGATCGCCTTTCGACATGGCGCTGATGATCTCTTCGAAAATCGTATTCACGATGCGTTCAACATCGCGCTGAAACAGATGCGGGTTTTCTTCGGCAATCTTCTGGATCAACTCTGAACGTATCATCGGACTTCATCCCCCCGGATTCTGCGCCTTCGGCGCGCGATGGTGCGGTTGTGCGAACGGGCCGACTATAAGCGCGTTTTTTGCTTCGAGAAACAGAAAGCATTGGAAAAGAAGGGAAAAGGTAGAAAGTGACGCCAAGAAACCGTGCCACTTCTGGCTTGCCGGGGCAAGGCGCATGTATTTCGACCTGTCCGCGCTGGAACGGATCGCGTCCCGACACACCGATTCGCACAAAAAACAAACGGCCCCGCAACATGCTGCGGGGCCGTCCGATTTCAATCATAAGACTTGGTTCAGTCGTCGCCGCGCTTGAGGGCGGCGCCCAGGATATCACCCAGCGACGCACCCGAATCGGACGATCCGAACTGTTCCACGGCCTCTTTTTCCTCGGCGATTTCGCGGGCCTTGATCGACAGGCCCAGACGGCGGGTCTTGGTGTCGATATTGGTCACACGGGCATCGACCTTGTCACCCACCTGGAAGCGCTCGGGGCGCTGTTCGGCACGGTCACGCGACAGGTCCGAACGACGGATGAAGGATTTCATGCCTTCATGTTCGACCTCGATGCCGCCATCCTCGATCGCCGTCACGGTCACGGTGATGATCGAGCCGCGCTTGACGCCTTCGACGGCATCGGCGAACTGATCGCCCCCCAGTGCCTTGACCGACAGGCTGATGCGTTCCTTTTCCACATCAACTTCGGTGACGACAGCCTTGACCACATCGTTCTTGTGGAAGTTCTGAATGGCCTCTTCGCCACGCTGATCCCACGACAGGTCGGACAGGTGAACCATGCCGTCGATATCGTTTTCCAGGCCAATGAACAGACCGAATTCGGTGATGTTCTTGACCTCGCCCTCGACCTCGGTGCCGACGGGATGGGTTTCGGCGAACACTTCCCACGGGTTACGCTGGGTCTGTTTCAGGCCAAGCGACACGCGACGTTTGGCAGTGTCGATTTCCAGAACCATGACCTCGACTTCTTGCGAAGTGGACACGATCTTGCCCGGATGGACGTTCTTCTTGGTCCAGGACATTTCCGAAACGTGAACCAGACCTTCGACGCCGGCCTCAAGCTCGACGAATGCGCCGTAATCGGTGATGTTGGTCACGCGGCCCTGATGGACAGAGCCCAGCGGGAATTTCTCTTCGACCGAATCCCACGGATCGGCCTGCAGCTGCTTCATGCCCAGCGAAATCCGGTGGGTTTCCTTGTTGATCTTGATGACCTGCACCTTGATCGTCTCGCCGATCGACAGGATCTCGGACGGGTGGTTCACACGGCGCCAGGCCATGTCGGTGACGTGCAACAGCCCGTCAACGCCGCCCAGATCAACGAACGCACCGTATTCGGTGATGTTCTTGACCACGCCGTCGATCGCCTGGCCTTCGGTCAGGTTGCCGATGACCTCGGCGCGCTGCTCGGCACGGCTTTCTTCCAGAATGGCGCGGCGCGACACGACGATATTGCCCCGGCGGCGGTCCATTTTCAGAATCTGGAACGGCTGCTTCAGACCCATCAGCGGGCCTGCATCACGCACGGGGCGCACATCAACCTGGCTGCCCGGCAGGAAGGCCACGGCACCGCCCAGATCGACGGTGAACCCGCCCTTGACCCGGCCAAAGATCGCGCCATCGACACGCTCTTCTTTTTCGTATGCTTTTTCCAGACGATCCCAGGCTTCTTCCCGGCGCGCCTTTTCGCGGCTGATCGAGGCCTCGCCCCGCGCGTTTTCAACGCGATCCAGGAACACCTCGACCTCATCGCCGACCGAAATATCGGGCGCTTCGCCCGGATTTGCGAATTCTTTCAGATCGATGCGGCCTTCCATCTTGAAGCCGACATCGATGATGGCCTGACCTGCCTCGATGGCGATCACGCGGCCTTTGACGACACTGCCTTCCTGCGGCATGTCGATTTCGAAGCTTTCATTCAGGAGGGCTTCGAAATCCTCCATAGATACGTTCTGAGCCATATGGTCCAAGTTTCCTTTGTTTGCGTATTTACTGGCCATGCGGTTGTCTCCGCCGGTCTTTGGGTTGGTCCTGTGCGGGCAATGCCAAAAAGACAGCAAAGGGCCGGTGTTGATCCCGACCCTGCCCCGTCTTTTGTTCTATGGCTTTGACCGCCTTGTCGATAGCGGCGTCTATAAAGCGTTCCGGGGTGCGGGGCAAGGGGGATGGGGGGAATGCCGAATGACAGCTTTGCTGGACGTTGCCGCCTTTCGACTTAGTCAAAGAAGGTAGCGAAATCCGTGGCCAAAAGCAGATAGCCGAAGGCTGCGATGGTCGTTGCATCTTTGATCTCACCGTTCCCGATCATGTGTCGGACTTGTGCGACGGTGAACCCACGCGAAACCATGTCGCTCTCGGTTTCTTCGCGCTCGGCCTGACCATGTTCCAAATCTGAAGCGACATAAAGGTGGTAGCCTTGGTTGGAGTAGCCATATGCCTGAAACAGATGGCCAACGCGCACAAGATTGCCCGCACGTAGTCCAGTTTCCTCGCGAAGCTCTGCCATTGCGACCGCCTCTGGGTCTGAATCCGGCTTTTCTTCCCAAGATCCTTGTGGGACTTCCCAGTACCGCCCGCCGACGGGATACCGATGCTGTTGCACCAGATGAATGCGCTTCTCTGTGTCTATTGGCACGATTGCTACGAAATCCGGCTTTTCAACCACTCCATAGATGCCACGCGCGCCGTTGGGGAACTCGACAGAGTCCTCTCGGACCCGCATCCAGCGATTGGAGTAGACTTCGCGGCTATCGTAGCAAGTGATCATTGGCACCTGATCCTTTGTGTATAGGGGTGTGCATCCTAGCTCACATCCTGCATCGGTTTCATGAATGGCGGCAATGGGCTCATTGCCGTCGTCTACCGCCACACACCGACCTCAAATTACTGCCCTTGCGCCGCCACCCTTTCGGTCACCACCTCGATCGCCCGCGCCACGGCGTCCTCTATCGTCATCCGGGTCGTATCCAGCACCACCGCATCCGGGGCCACCGCCATCGGCGCGGCCGCGCGCCCCGCATCGCGCGCATCGCGCGCGCGCAGGTCAGCCAGCACCCCGTCAGGCGTCACATCCGCGCCGTTTGCCGACAATTCCCGATACCGCCGATCCGCCCGCACCGCATCGCTGGCGGTCACGTATAATTTTACCTGCGCCCCCGGGCAGATCACCGTGCCGATATCGCGCCCGTCCAGAACCGCGCCGCCATCGCGCGCCGCAAAGGCGCGCTGGAACGCCAGCAGCGCGTCGCGGACCTGCGCAATGGCCGCAACCCTTGACGCCGCCTGCGCCACCGCCGCCGTCCGCAGATCGTCGCGCGCCATGTCGCCCGGCGTCAGGCTGCGGGCGGCTTCAACCGGATCGGCCCCCGCCAGAACCCGCGCCCCCACGGCCCGGTACAGCAGCCCGGTATCCAGATGCGCAAACCCGAAATGCGCGGCCACCGCGCGCGAAATCGTGCCCTTGCCTGCGGCTGCCGGCCCGTCGATGGCAACCGTGAACCTCACGTGGGGCTTCGCGCCAGATGCGCGCCCAGCCGCTCCATCAGCGGCTCAAACACCGGAAAGGACGTGGCGATCGGCCCGGCATCATCCACCCCGATCGGCTTTTGCGCCGCCATCCCGGCAATCAGGAACGACATCGCGATCCGGTGATCCAGATGGGTCTTGCACACCGCCCCGCCCGGCATCCCGCCCGGCCCCATCCCGTGCACAATCAGCGTATCGTGATCCTCTTCGACGCGCACGCCGCAAGCCTCCAGCCCGCGCGCCATCGCGTCGATCCGGTCGCTTTCCTTGACCCGCAATTCCTTGATGCCGCGCATGGTCGTCACCCCTTCGGCAAAGGCCGCGACAACCGCCAGAATGGGATATTCGTCGATCATCGACGGCGCGCGGTCCGCCGGCACTTCAATACCCTTCATCGCGCCCGAAAAGCGCGCGCGCAGATCGGCCACCGGCTCGCCACCCTCGATCCGCATGTTCTCAAACACCAGGTCGGCACCCATGTCCTGCAAGGTGGTGAACAGCCCCGCCCGCGTCGGGTTCAACCCGATCCCCGGCACCAGCACGTCAGATCCCTCGACGATCAGCGCCGCACAAACCGGAAAGGCCGCCGAACTGGGATCGCGCGGCACCACGATATCCTGGGGGCGCAATTCGGGCTGCCCGGTCAGGGTGATGACACGCCCCTCGGGCCCGTCCTGCACCGATACCTCAGCCCCAAAGCCCGCCAGCATCCGTTCGGTATGGTCGCGGGTTGCCTCGCGCTCGATCACCACCGTCTGCCCCGGCGTGTTCAAGCCGGCCAGCAACACCGCCGATTTCACCTGCGCCGAGGGCACCGGCACGCCATAGCGCACCGGCACCGGCTCTGCCGCACCCACAACCACCATGGGCAACCGCCCGCCGCCGCGCCCGTAAGACCTCGCCCCGAACAGCGCCAGCGGATCGGTCACCCGTCCCATCGGCCGCCCGCGCAAACTGGCATCGCCCGTGAAGGTGGCGGTGATCGGTGTGGTCGCCATCGCCCCCATGATCAGCCGCACGCCGGTGCCCGAATTGCCGCAATCAATCACATCCGCAGGCTCGGCAAAGCCGCCGACGCCGACGCCCTGCACCGTCCATTCGCCCGGCCCCAGATGTGTCACCTCGGCACCAAAGGCCCGCATGGCGCGCGCGGTGTCCAGCACGTCCTGCCCTTCCAGCAGCCCGCGGATATGGGTCTGCCCCACGGCCAGCGCCCCCAGGATCAGCGCGCGATGCGAAATCGACTTGTCGCCCGGCACTTCGGCACGGCCCGTCAACGGCCCTGCCCGGCGCGCGGTCATCGGGATCGGATCACCATGGCCTGACATCACGCAATCTCCCTCAAATCACATGGCCGCAGGCATAGCGAACGGCCCCGCCCCGGTCCAGCGTCATCCCCATCTTCTTGGCGCAAATACTCGCGCCGCAGGCCGCGCCCGGCACGGGCGCAAAGCGATATCGTGGTGCCACAGGCGCCGCTGTTTTCCTAAAGCCGCCGAAACGTCAGATAATGCGGCACCCGGCCCTCGCGCAGCGCCTTTTGCTCATAGCGCGTCGAATACCAATCATCCCAGGGCTGCCGCCAGTCTTCCGGCCCCTCGGCCAGCCATTCAAACCCGTGACCAGGAACCTGCTCCAGCGTCTGGCGCACATAGTCGGGTATGTCGGTGGCCACCCGAAATTCGGCGCCAGGGCGCAGCACTCGCGCCAAGGGCGCCAGGAATTCCGGCGTCACGAACCGGCGGCGGTGATGGCGCGCCTTGGGCCATGGGTCGGGATAGAGCAGAAACGCCCGCGCGATCGACGCATCCGGCAGCACGTCAAACAGATCGCGCACATCGTCGGGATGCACGGCGACATTGCCGACACCGGCGCGGCGTATCTTGCCCAGCAGCATCGCCACACCGTTGATGAACGGCTCGCAGCCGATGATACCCACATCGGGGTTCAGCGCCGCCTGATGCACCATATGCTCGCCACCACCAAAGCCGATTTCCAGCCAGACCTCATCGGCGCCCGGAAACAGGGCGACGGGATCGATCGGGGCGCGGTCCGGGTTGTCCTCCCAACTCACGCCTTTCGGGGCCAGGGCCGCCAGGTCGCTGTCCAGATAGTCGCGCTGGCTGTCGCGCAGGGTCTTGCCATGGCGACGGCCATAGAAATTGCGCCAGGGTGCGCCGGATGGGTGCGAATTTTCAGTCATCTATATGTAAAAGGCCCCGGATCATCTCCGGGGCCTTGTCTGTCGATATCTGCCTTGGGTCAACCCCGCTGGATCAGAACGCCGCCTTCAGCGCGGCGGCCAGATCGGTCTTTTCCCAGCTGAAGCCGCCATCGGCCTCGGGCGCGCGTCCGAAATGACCATAGGCCGAGGTGCGGCTGTAAATCGGGCGGTTCATCCCCAGATGTGTGCGGATACCGCGCGGGGTCAGGTCCATGACCTGGGCCACCGCGCGTTCAATCGCGGCCTCATCCACCTGACCGGTGCCATGGGTATCGACATAGATCGACAGGGGCTTGGCCACTCCGATGGCATAGGACAGCTGCAACGTGCAGCGTTCGGCCAGGCCGGCGGCCACTACGTTCTTGGCCAGATAGCGCGCGGCATAGGCTGCAGACCGGTCAACCTTGGTCGGATCCTTGCCCGAAAACGCGCCGCCGCCATGCGGGGCAGCGCCGCCATAGGTATCAACGATGATCTTGCGCCCGGTCAGGCCCGCATCACCATCCGGCCCGCCGATGACGAATTTGCCGGTGGGGTTCACCCACCATTCGGTGTCGGCTGTCACCCAACCATCCGGCAATACGCCCAGGATATAGGGTTCGACCAGCGCGCGCACGTCCGCCGATGACATCGTCGGGTCAAGATGCTGGGTCGACAGCACGATGGATGTCACGCCAACAGGCTTGCCATCCTCATACCGCACCGAAAGCTGCGATTTCGCATCCGGGCCAAGCCGCGGTTCGGTGCCGTTCTTGCGCACCTCGGCCAGCTTTTTCAGCATCTTATGTGCATAAAAGATCGGCGCCGGCATCAGTTCCGGCGTTTCGGTGCAGGCATAGCCGAACATGATCCCCTGATCGCCGGCACCTTCGTCCTTGTTGCCTGCGGCATCGACGCCCTGGGCAATATCGGCCGATTGGGCATGCAGGTAATTGTTCACCTTCAACTGCGCCCAGTGAAAGCCTTCCTGCTCGTATCCGATGTCACGTACGCAGTCGCGCGCGATCTCTTCCACGCGGCGGATCACGTCGCCGGGGCCGCGCACCTCGCCGCCGATGACGACGCGGTCGGTGGTGGCAAATGTTTCGCAGGCCACACGGGCCTGAGGGTCTTCGGTCAGAAAGGCATCCAGAACAGCATCCGAAATCCGGTCGCAGACCTTATCGGGATGGCCCTCTGAAACCGATTCAGAGGTGAACAGAAAGTTTTTACGGGACATGATCGCGCTCCAATGTGATATCCCTGTCACGTCAGGAAGCCGTTGTGACAGTTCGACCCGTCCGGGTTATCCGGCACTCTGCAACGGGTCAACGCTATTCCGCCACCGCACCGTCACAAGCAGCACAAATGAAACAATAAGCGCCCCCAGGATCAACCAGTCGCCAAATCGCGCATAAACCGTGGGCGGCAGCGGGGCCGGCAGCGCCACGGTCAATTGACCGGCCACATTCAGCGGCAATTGCCCCAGCACCCGGCCGCGCGCGTCAATTGCTGCTGAAATACCGGTATTGGCCGATCGCATCACCGGCAATCCCTGTTCGACCGCGCGCAGCCGCGCCTGCGCCAGATGCTGATAGGGGCCGGAAAACGTGCCGAACCAGGCATCATTGGTCACCTGCATGATCCAGTCCGCCCGGTCGGGGGCGGCGCTCAGGTCCTGGGGAAAGACCATTTCATAACAGATCAGCGGCAGCGCCTTGCCCAGCGCCCCGAAATCCAGCACCTGCGCGCCGGGGCCGGGCCGATAGCCGAACGTATCGCCCGCCGCCATGCCGAACACGCCGATCCGGGCAAACAGATCATTGGCGGGCATGTATTCGCCAAAGGGCACCAGATGATGTTTGTCGTACAGATGCGTGACCTGGCCCTGCGCATCAATCGCGACCAGTGAATTCATGAAATCGACGCCGTCGCGCCGCTGAACCCCCAAGACCACCGGCACGCCTTTGGCGGCCTGCGCGATCTGTTCCAGAACCGGACCGGCCACATTCAGGTTATAAGGAATGGCCGTTTCCGGCCAGATCACCATATCGGGCGCAGGCCCTGCCGGATCGGCGGTCAGGTTGATCTGGCGGGCGAAATGCTGGTCGATCAGATCGGGGCGCCATTTCAGGTTCTGCGCGATATCGGGCTGCACCAGCCGTATCATTGCCGGCTGCGCGCGATGCGGCATCGGGGCGGCCAGCTTCACCGCGCCATATCCCCAGCCCGCCGCGATCAGCACCAGCGCGCCCCCTGCCCCGCGCCAGCCCAGCGCAAAGGGCAGCGCCACCGCCAGCATCGCCAGCAGGCTCAGCCCCCCCGCGCCACCCAGCGCGGCCAGTTGCATCACCGGCGTGCCGATCCAGATATGGCCGATCAGTGCCCAGGGAAACCCGGTAAAGACATAGCCGCGCGCCAGTTCAACCGCCGTCAGGCAAACCGCCAGCATCAGCGCCCGTCGTCCCCGCCCTGGCACCATCCGTGCCGCGACATAGGCCGCCAAGGCCCAGAACAGCGCCAGCCCAAAGGAAATCAGCACCAGCGCGAATGGCGCCATCCAGCCGTCGCGCGCCACATCAACCATGAAGGGCTGCACGATCCAGATCAGCGCCGCGCCGAAATAACCCGCACCAAAGAACCATCCAAGCCGCGCCGCGCGGCCGGGTGTGACCGCCGCCAGGATCAGAAAAAAACCACCCGCAAAGCCCAGCAGCGCCAACGGCCACAGCCCGAACGGGGCCTGCCCCGCCGCCGCGACCACACCCAGCGCAAAGCCCGCCAATAACGCGGGCCAGCGCGCCCGCCCATCGGATATGCGCGCGACGGGTCCGATCATGGGGTCAGGCGCTCTGGCTTTCGGGCATCCGCACCCGCAGCCGTTTGATCCGGCGCGGATCGGCATCGACGATCTCGAACTGGGCGCCGCTGTCATGCGGGATCACCTCGCCGCGGGCGGGCACGCGGCCGGTCATCATGAAGACAAGCCCGCCCATGGTGTCGATTTCCTCGCCATCCTCGGCATCGGCCAGTTTCATGCCCAGCTCGGCCTCGAAATCCTCCAGCGGGGTACGGGCCTGCACCAGATAGACGCCGGGCTTTTCCTGTATCCAGAAACGACCTTCGGCGACGTCATGTTCATCCTCGATCTCGCCGATGATCTGTTCGATCAGATCCTCGATCGTGACCAGCCCATCAACCCCGCCATATTCGTCGATCACCAGCGCCATATGCATGCGTTCGTTCTGCATCTTCTGCAACAGAACCCCGATCGGCATCGAGGGTGGCGCGAACAGCAGCGGGCGCAGCATCGGCTTCAGGCTGAAACGGGTCGTCTTGCCGTTGAACCCGTGTTTGAGCGCGAAATCCTTGAGATGCACCAGACCCACCGGCGTATCCAGCGTGCCGTCATAGACCGGCAGCCGGGTCATGCCGCTGTCGCGGAATACCTTGACCAGTTCATCCTTGGAGATATCCAGCGGCACCGCCACGATTTCGACCTTTGGCAGCGCCACATCTTCAACCCGCATCCGGCGCAGGTTTCCCATACCCAGTACGATCGGCGTTGCGCTTGCAACCATATGTGGCCCCGGCTGCTGCGTCGCGGCCTGCGTGGCCTCGTCCTGCGCGGAAAACACCCCGAAAATCCGGCCCATCAGGCCCCTGCTCTGTCGCTCATCACTTTGCGGCGCGCTTTGCGCTGCACTAGACGACCCGTCGGTCTCTTCGCCCATCAGTCCTTACCAAGCTACCAGTAATGCCGGTTTCCCGGCCAATGTTCAGTCATATGGGTTATCCAACCCCATGGTTGCAAGTATTTCCACCTCCAACCCTTCCATCAGCCCGGCATCGCCGGGCCTGATGTGATCATAACCCAACAGATGCAGACAGCCATGCACCATCAGATGCGTAACATGGTCGCGTAACGATTTTTCCTGTTCCGCGGCTTCGCGCGCGCAGGTTTCATAGGCAATGGCGATATCCCCCAGTTCGGCGGGGCCAGCGGCATCGCCGGGATCGGGCATATCGGGGGGGCTGCCGTCAGCGTCTGCCGCCAGATCCGCGGCCGGCCAGGACAGAACATTGGTGGGTTGCGGTTTGCCGCGGAAATCAGCGTTCAGCACCGCGATACGTGCGTCATCGCATCCCAACAGGCTGATTGCAAAGCCTTTGGCGGGCAGGGATAACCGCGCGCAGACAGCAAGACAGGCGGCTTCGGCCAGTTCCGCCAAGCCCTCCCGTTCCCATCGCGCATCTTCGATCAGTGTTTCGACCAGATCAGACATCGGCCTTTTCATAGGCCTCGATGATCCTAGCCACAAGCGGGTGCCGCACGACATCCTTCGAGGTGAAATAGTTGAACGAAATCTTGTCGATCCCGCCCAGCAGCCGTTCGGCATCGGCCAGCCCCGAAGGCACCCCGCGCGGCAGATCCACCTGCGTGCGGTCGCCGGTGACGACCATGCGGCTGCCCTCGCCCAGACGGGTCAGGAACATCTTCATCTGCATGGTGGTGGCGTTCTGCGCCTCGTCCAGCACCACAAAGGCATTGGACAGCGTGCGCCCGCGCATGAAGGCCAGCGGCGCGATCTCGATCCGCTTTTCCTCGATCAGCTTGGCGACCTGCTTGCCAGGCAGGAAATCGTTCAGCGCGTCGTAAAGCGGCTGCATATAGGGATCGACCTTATCCTTCATGTCACCGGGCAGAAAGCCCAGCCTTTCGCCCGCCTCGACCGCCGGACGCGACAGTATGATCCGGTCGACATGGCCGCCGATGAACATGTTCACCGCCGCGGCCACCGCCAGATAGGTCTTGCCGGTGCCCGCAGGCCCGATGCCGAAACACAGCTCGTTGGCGAACAGGGCGCGCACATAGGTTTTCTGCGCCTCGGTGCGGGGCTCGACGGTTTTCTTGCGGGTCTTGATTTCGATATGATTGGCTTGGAACATTTCCAGCTGGTCCTGGATGGAAGGCGTTGCGCCATCCTCTGCCGCGCCCAGCCGCAACATCGCCTCGATATCGCCGGTCTCGACCGGGCGGCCCGATTCCAGCCGTGCATAGGATTGTTCCAGAACGCGAACCGCCTGTGCCCGCGCCGCGCCATCGCCCATGATCGCCAGCAGATTGCCCCGTCGCAGGATATTCACACCCAGCTTATGCTCTATTTGCGCAAGGTTCCTGTCGAATTCGCCGCATAGATCAATCAAAAGGCGATTATCCGGAAACTCCAGAAGTGCTTCATGCATATCTTCGGTATTTGGCGGGGGGGTCAGGGTGTTGATTCCCAATAACAGCTCCGTTTGCTAAAGCCTGTGCAGATATGGTGCCAACCACACCGGCCTAACGCAAGCGATAGGTGAAATGTTTCGTCAAAATGAAACAAAAAAGATCGCCCGGCGGTCCCGGGCGATCTTTCGCTGTGCAAAGCTGTATCTATCAGAGCGGATCCTTGACCGGAGTGCCCTTTTTGAAGGGGCCGATCGCGGTGCCCGGCGGGGCGATGCCGGAACAGACCGGCTTGCCATATTTATCAAGACGCGGGTCCATGTATCCCTCGATGCCATCGTCGATCATCCAGTGATCGCAGCCATTGGGATCTACCCAGATACCCGCCCGCAACTGGCTGAGCGGCTTGCGATCGACCCAGCGATCCACAGTCTTGTCGGTTTTGGTGTCGCAGGCCCCAAGCGCCCCGAACAGGACCACACCGATGACGAATTTGGAAATATTCATGGGAACCGCCTAACGGATACAGATGATTTCGACGCGGCGATTGCGGGCCATGCCGTCGGCCGTCGCATTGGTCGCCACCGGTTCGCGTTCGCCGTATCCCCGCACATCCGTGACATTCGCGCCAATGCTTTGTGCAACCCTGGCCACCGCGTTCGCCCGCCGCTGCGACAGGGCGAGGTTATATTCATCCGAGGCGCGGCTGTCGGTATGGCCGACAATGATATAGCCGACGGCCGATGCTTCGGTGAAAAACTTCCTGAGCGCGGCAACGCCTGCGGCGCTGATCGCCGATTTGTCCGTGGCAAACAGCTGATCCGAGGCAATGACGCCGCAGGTATTTACTCGATGACAGACCGGGCGCCCATCGCGCGTCAGCTTGGTGGACATATACCCTTCCCAGCCATCATCCATCACCCAATGTTCACATCCATCCGGATCAATCCAGATCGAGGGTTCATAGCGCTGTGTCTTGTATACCTGCTGCTGCGCCTCTGCCGTCCCGGACCAAACCGGAACGATCAGGGCCAGCGCCGCGACAAGAGCGACAAAGGCCTGCAATTTCCTTACCATCAACAACATGCACACTCCAGCCAAGCGAATAGCGCCTACCAACCGACAACGAGCCTAAAACTCGATTAAGGTTAGCAAATTTCCGCGCAAAGGAAAGAAAGATTGCGGGTAGCGACCAGTTTTGCGCAACAATTGCATGGCCATGGCCCTATTGCACACAGACCGGCCGCAATAGTGCCTGCACCCTATGCGTCGGGATCACCGATCAAGACACCGGCCAGCGAATTGCGCACGGCCGCGACGATGCGCACGGGCACGACCCGGCCCAGAAGATCTGTCGGCGCCTCGACATGCACGGCATGCAAATGGTCGGATTTACCTGACAATTGCCCATCCATGCGGCCCGGTTTTTCGAACAGCACATTGACCACGCGCCCGACCATCGCATTCTGGATCTCGGTTTGCTGCTGCGTCAGCAAGGCCTGCAAACGATGCAGACGGTCGGTTTTCACATCCTCATCGACCTGGGCGCGCTCTGCCGCCGGGGTGCCGGGGCGTTCGGAATATTTGAAGGAATAGCACTGGCCATACCCGACCTGTTCGACAAGGGCCAAAGTGGCCTGGAAATCCTCTTCCGTTTCACCGGGGAAACCCACGATGAAATCCCCGGAAATCAGAATATCGGGCCGCGCGGCCCTTATGCGGGCGATCACGCGCAAATAGTCGGCGGCGGTATGTTTGCGGTTCATCGCCTTCAGCACCCTGTCGCTGCCCGATTGCACCGGCAGATGCAGATAGGGCATCAGGGCCGCGCAATCGCCATGGGCGGCGATCAGATCGTCTTCCATGTCATTGGGATGCGAGGTGGTATAGCGAATGCGGGCCAACCCCGGAACGCGGTCCAGTTCGCGGATCAGGCGCGCCAGCCCCCAATCCAGCCCGTCCGGTCCAAGGCCGTGATAAGCATTCACGTTCTGCCCCAGCAGGGTGATTTCGCGCACCCCGCGCGCCACCAGGTCGCGCGCCTCGTCCAGCACACGGGCCACCGGGCGGCTGACCTCGGCCCCGCGTGTATAGGGCACCACGCAAAAGGCGCAGAATTTGTCACAGCCTTCCTGAACCGTCAGAAACGCCGACGGGCCACGCTGTGCCTTGGGCCGCGATGCCAGGTGGTCGAATTTATCCTCGGCCGGAAAATCGGTATCCAGGGCACGGCCCCCGCTGCGGATATCCGCCTCCATCTGTGGCAAGCGATGATAGCTTTGGGGCCCCACCACCAGATCGACGGCAGGCTGGCGGCGCATGATCTCGGCGCCTTCGGCCTGGGCCACGCAGCCGGCCACGCCGATCTTCAGATCGGGGCGGTTCAGTTTCAGCTCTTTCAGCCGGCCCAGTTCGGAATAGATCTTTTCGGCGGCCTTTTCACGGATGTGACAGGTGTTCAGCAGGATCATGTCAGCGTCTTCGGCGCTGTCTGTCGCGACATAGCCCGATCCGCCCAGCGCTTCAGCCATGCGTTCGCTGTCATAGACGTTCATCTGGCAGCCATAGGTCTTGATGAACAGTTTCTTCTGGTCGGCCATATTCCCGCGCCCCTTGTCCGGCCCGTTGGTTACACCCTGCGGCCCACCTTCGCAACGCTTGCAATATTCACGTATTTGCAACAGTTTTGGCCAAAACCCCCAACAGGCCGGGGCGCAGCGGGGCAGGATGGAATATCAAGGGCTGGACGATTTCTTGACGAACGGCAAATCCGCCCTGAAAAAAGGGCCGGTCGCCCTGATCCTGATCGAGGATCTGACAGAGGTCGACACCACAATTCGCCATCACCTGAATATCGGATTTCCCACAATTCTGGTGCTGGCCCCAAAAGAGCTGGCGCTGCCCGATGACATCGCCCCGCGCGTGCATCGCATCACGATGGATGTGCACCGCGACGGCGCCTTTGTCAGCGCCATCAACCAACTGACAGAGGCCGCGCCCGGCCAGTGGTTCTATTACTGTTATAACGCCGAATACCTGTTCTTTCCGTTCTGCGAAACGCGCGCGATCGGCGAAATGCTGGCCTTTCACACCGAAGAGCGGCGCGATGCGATGCTGTGCTATGTCGTCGATCTTTATGCCGAAAACCTTGACGTGCATCCCAATGCGGTCTCGCTTGAAACCGCATTGATGGACAAGTCGGGCTATTATGCGCTGGCGCGCATGGATGCGGAAAACCACGGCCATCCCAAGGAACGGCAACTGGATTTCTTTGGCGGGCTGCGCTGGCGTTTCGAAGAACATATCCCCAAGGACCGGCGCAAGATCGACCGGATTGCCCTGTTCCGCGCCGCACCCGGCCTGCGATTGCGGCCCGATCATACGTTCAGCGACGAGGAATATAACACCTATGCCTGCGCCTGGCATCACAACCTGACGGCGGCGATCTGTTCGTTCCGCACGGCCAAGGCGCTGAAAAGCAATGCCGGATCAACCTTTGATATCCATACGTTCAAATGGCACAACTCGACGCCATTCGACTGGACATCACAACAATTGCTGGATCTGGGGCTGATGGAGCCCGGCCAGTGGTTCTAGCCCGCGATCAGGCGCGCCGCAGCCGGATCACCACATCGACCCGCGAAATCTGCGCGCCTTCGGGGGCGTCTGGAAGGCCGCAAATCTGCAACTGATCGGCGGGCGCGTCGGTCAATGTGCCGGTGTCTTCCCAATAGAAATGTGGATGATCCTCGACGCGCGTGTCGAAATAGCTTTTGTTGCCATCGACCATCACTTCCTGCATCAATCCGGCATCGCAAAAGGCGCGTAGTGTGTTGTAAACCGTGGCCAGCGATACTTTTTCATCGCTGTCCGCACTGGCCGCGAACAGGCTTTCAGCCGTGACATGGCGATCTTGTCCATCGCCGACCAGCAAGGCAGCCAGCGCCAGACGCTGGCGCGTCGGGCGCAGGTCAGCCCCGGCCAGCCACCGTGTTCCGCGTTCAAGTGCCAAAGGCGTCATTCTATTGGTCCAGCTTGCTTGTGCATGCATGTATAGTGTTTTTTGCACGCGGATTTCAATTGCTATCCGATCATACCCCCGGCCCGGCCCCTATTGCATGACCTCGAAGGGCGGTGATAGACGGGAATGGACCAAGACCATGATGCAAGGGGCAGGGCTGCATGGCCGATTTTCCGACCAGTTTCGACAAAGATGATCTTTTGAAATGTGCGCGCGGCGAATTGTTCGGCCCCGGTAACGCGCAACTGCCCGCCCCGCCGATGCTTATGATGGACCGCATCACCGATATTTCCGGCGATCGCGGCGAACATGGCAAGGGCCATGTGGTTGCCGAATTCGATATCACCCCTGACCTGTGGTTTTTTGAATGTCATTTCCCCGGCAATCCGATCATGCCCGGCTGTCTGGGGCTGGACGGGCTGTGGCAGTTGACCGGGTTCAACCTGGGCTGGCGCGGCTGGCAGGGGCGCGGCTATGCCTTGGGTGTGGGCGAGGTCAAACTGACCGGCATGGTGCGCCCTGACCGCAAGAAGCTGACCTATTTCGTAGATTTCACCAAGGCCCTGCAGACCCGCCGCCTGACCATGGGCGTGGCCGACGGCCGGGTCGAGGCCGACGGCGAAACCATCTATCTGGTCAAGGATATGAAGGTCGCGCTGTCCGAAAGCTGACCAAGTAAAGGAGCACGCCATGCGTCGTGTCGTCGTAACAGGGCTGGGCATCGTTTCCTCGATCGGGAATGACGCGCAGCAGGTCCTGGCCGCGCTGAGGGCCGGAACCAGTGGCATCACCGCGAATGCGGCGATGATCGAACATGGCTTTCGCAGCCAGATCGCCGGTGATCTGAAGATCGACGTGAGCGAACATGTGGACAAGCGGGTGCTGCGGTTCATGGGGCCGGGCGCGGCCTATGCGCATATCGCGATGGAACAGGCGATTGCCGATGCCGGGCTGGAAGAGGCCGATATCGTCAACCCGCGCACCGGGCTGGTGGCCGGGTCGGGCGGGCCGTCAACCAGTGCGATGTTCGCCGCGCATCAAACCGCGCTGTCCAGTGGCGCAACCAAGCGCATCGGCCCCTTTGCCGTGCCCAAATGCATGTCGTCCACGATCTCGGCCAACCTGTCGACCGCGTTCAAGATCAAGGGCATCAACTATTCGATCACGTCGGCCTGTTCGACCAGCCTGCATTGCATCGGCAATGCGGCCGAACAGATCATGCTGGGCAAGCAGGATGTGATGTTCGCCGGTGGCGGCGAGGAACTGGACTGGACCCTGTCGTGCCTGTTCGATGCGATGGGCGCGATGTCGTCGAAGTTCAACGACACACCCACCAAGGCCTCACGCGCCTTTGACGCCAATCGCGACGGGTTTGTGATTTCAGGCGGCGGCGGGATTGTCGTGCTGGAGGAGCTGGAGCATGCCCGCGCGCGCGGCGCGAAAATCTATGCCGAGGTGACCGGCTATGCCGCCACATCGGATGGGCACGATATGGTTGCCCCGTCCGGCGAGGGCGGCGAACGGGCGATGCGGCTGGCGCTGCAAACCCTGAACCCGGACCGCAAGGTGGGCTATATCAATGCCCATGGCACATCGACGCCGGTCGGCGATGTGGGTGAAGTGCAGGCGGTGCGCCGGGTCTTTGGCCAGGGCAGTACGCCGGTGATCAGTTCGACGAAATCCATGACCGGCCACAGCCAGGGCGCCACAGGCGCGCAAGAGGCGATCTATTGCCTGCTGATGCTGGAAAATGATTTTATCGCGCCCTCGATCAATGTCGAAACCCTGGACCCCGCGCTGGACCCGGCCGAAATTGCAACCACCCGCGTGGACAATGCCGGGCTGGATACGGTCATGACCAACTGTTTCGGCTTTGGCGGCACCAACGGGTCGATGTTGCTGAGCAAATTCCACGGATAGCAGGATGGCAGATATGATGAAGGGGAAACGCGGCCTGGTCATGGGCGTGGCCAATGACCGCTCGATCGCCTGGGGCATCGCGCAGGCGCTGGCGGCACAGGGCGCGGAGCTGGCATTCAGCTATCAGGGCGAGGCCTTCGGCAAGCGGGTTCAGCCGCTGGCCGCCAGCCTGGGGTCAGAGATTCTGCTGGATGTGGATGTGACAAATGACGCCTCGCTGGATGCGTGCTTTCAGGAACTGGGCCAGCGCTGGGGCAAGCTGGATTTCCTGATCCACGCGATCGCCTTTTCCGACAAGAACGAATTGACGGGGCGGTTCATCAATACCACCCGCGAGAATTTCAAGACCTCGTTGGTGATTTCGTGCTATTCGCTGATTGACGTGGCGCGCCGGGCCGCACCGCTGATGACGGATGGCGGGTCGATCGTGACGCTGACCTTTCAGGGATCGAACCGCGTCGTGCCGTTTTACAACGTCATGGGCGTGGCCAAGGCGGCGCTGGAATCGACCGTGCGCTATCTGGCCAATGATCTGGGGCCGGATGGCATTCGGGTGAACGCCATATCGCCCGGCCCGATGAAAACCCTTGCCGGGGCCGCCATCGGCGGCGCGCGCAAGACATTTCGCTATAGCGAGGCCAACGCGCCGCTGCGCGCCAACGCCACGCTGGAGGCAATCGGCGGCACCGCGCTGTATCTGACCAGCGCCGCCGGGGCCTGCACCACGGGTGAGATCATCACCGTGGATGGCGGGGTGCATGTGCTGGGCATGCCGCAGCCTGACAACCTGTAGACCCGAAGGGGACGCCTGCGGCGTCACAGGATGGTATCGCCGCTGACGCGGCGGTTGCCTGCGGCGCGAGTATTTGCACCAAGGTGATGCAGCGGATCAGGGTTTGCGGCGGGCCTGAAGTTGTTTGCGAAAGGTCTCGGCATCGCCGTAATCGGCGAAATCGGGATAATGATCATGCGTTTCGGCCAAACGGCGGGCGTGTTTGATCGGGCACCAGTGCCGTTCGGTGCGCGCGGCCACTTCGCGCGCCAAGCCGATCAGCCCGTTGACATAGCCGCAATAGACACAGTTCAGTTTCTGCAACCCGTTCAGATAGGCCAGATGGTGCCGGTCAATGGCGATGTAATCGCGGCGGCGGACCTTTTCGATGCCGTAAACCGGGAAACAGACCGCCTGATACAGCGCAACGCACAGATCAAGCAGGGCGAAAGGCACGATCAGCGCATAGATCAGCGGTGCGGTCAGCACCACCATCGGGCGGGTGCGCGCCAGAAAGCTGCCAAGGCTTTCGCGCGCCTCGCGATGGGCGCGGCGGATATCGGCATCGAAAATGACACGGCGGCGGTCGATCCGATAGCGGAATCTGTCGCGCCTTTGCTCGATCTCGTCCTGCAGGGCGGCCCGCATCTGTTGGAGGCGGGCCAGCAATATCTGCATCTGGTTGTCCATGGCATCATCCCGTCAGCGCGCAACGAAACAAGTCTAACCCGTTTGCCGGAATGCCGCCATGGCCGGGATCAGTCGATCGACACCAGTTCGATGGCGAAGGTCAGATCCTTGCCAGCCAGCGGGTGATTGGCATCCAGGACCACTTCGGCCTCATCGACGCTGACAACCGTGACGGGCACGGCCTGGCCTTCGGGGGTGCGCATCTGCAATTGCAGACCGGGTTCCAGCGGAATATCGGCCGGAATCTGCTGGCGCGGGATGGCCTGCCTGGCATCGGGATTATGGTCGCCATAGGCATCGGCGCAGGCGATTTCCACGGTCTTCTTGTCGCCTTCGGACATTCCGGGCAATGCGCTGTCCAGCCCTGGAATGATCTGGCCCGAGCCGACCGTGAATTCAAGCGGCTCGCGCCCGGCCGAGCTGTCAAAGGTGGTGCCATCGGCCAAAGTGCCGGTATAGTGAATGCGGACGGTATCGCCCTGCTTGACCTGGGTCATCGTATCTCTCTTCTTGCGGGATGAATTTTGCAAGGCCGGGCGGCTTGGCGCGGGTGCTTGCGACGTGCCCCAAGTTTAGGGAGATGCGCCCGAGTGTAAACCCCCCTGCCCCGGTAAACCCGGCGCGCGGAAATTGCGATGCGGCGGGATGATGCTTTTGTCGGGACGCACGCGCCGCTATAACCGGATCGAGGGATATCAACCGCGCAGGCGAGGCAGAGCATGCAGTATTTCACCACAGGCGACGGGCTGCGGCTGGCCTTTGATGAAACGGGCGCCGGGGTGCCGATGCTCTGTCTGGCCGGCTTGACGCGGAACATGGGGGATTTCGAGCCGGTGGTGGAACGGTTCGCGCCACGCGCGCGGATCATCCGGCTGGATACGCGCGGGCGCGGCGCATCGGATCACGACCCGGATTTCCACAATTACAACGTCTTGCGCGAAGGCCATGACGCATTGGAATTGCTGGATCATCTGGGGCTGAAGCGGGCCACGATTCTGGGCACGTCGCGTGGCGGGATGATCGCGCTGGTGCTGGCGGCGGGCCATGCCGACCGGGTGGCGGGGATTTGCCTGAACGATATCGGTCCGGTCGTCGACCCCCAGGGGCTGGCCCATATCATGGGCTATCTTGGCGAACGCCCCGGCTATGCCAGTTATGACGATGCGGCGCACCACCTGATGCAGGCCATGCAGGCGCGCTTTCCGGGCGTGGGGCATGACCAATGGCGCGCATATGCCCGGCGGTTGTGGATCGAGACACCGGAGGGGCTGGATTTGCGATATGATCCGGCGCTGCGACGCGCGGTGCTGGAACAGTCGGCCGCCGGAGCGATGCCGGACCTGTGGCCGTTGTTCGAGGCGACAAGGGCGATACCTATGGCGCTGATCCGGGGGGCGAATTCGGATATCCTGTCGCGGGAAACCGCCGCCGAAATGTGTGCCCGCCATCCAGACATGATCTATGCCGAAGTTCCCGACCGCGGCCATGTGCCGTTTCTGGACGAACCTGAAAGCATCGGGCTGATCGGCCGTTTTCTTGACCGGCTGGAGACCTAGCCCCACATGCCTTTCCTGGAAATCGGCAATGCCCCGGCGGGCAATGCAAGGCTTTACTATCGCGATGATGGCCCCAGGGACGGCTCGCCGCTGGTGTTTTTGAATGCCCTTGGCGCGGATCTGCGAATTTGGGACGGTGTTGCGGGTCATATGCCGGGTCTGCGTCTGATCCGTTATGATATGCGGGGACAAGGTCAATCGGCCTGCCCTGCCCCGCCTTATACGATGGGCGCCTTGATTCGCGATCTGGAACGGTTGCTGGACCATCTGAAACTGCGCGACTGTGTATTGGTCGGGCTGGCGCTGGGTGGTCTTGTGGCGCAGGGGCTGGCGGTCAAGCGGCTGGATCTGGTGCGCGGGCTGGTGCTGTCAAACACCGCCGCCAAGATCGGCACCGCCCAGGGCTGGCATGACCGGATCGACAGGGTGCGCGCCGCAGGGATCGAAACGATTGCGGATGAGATCATGGCCCGCTGGTACACCCCCGCCTTTCGGAAGGGGCACGATCTGCAGAAATGGCGCGATATGCTGACCGATCAGCCCCTCGATGGCTATATCGGCGGCATGTCGGCCATGGCGGGGACGGATTTCTATACAACAACCGCCACGCTGACGCTGCCGACGCTGGTCATCGCCGCGAATGGGGATATCGCCACCCCACCCGATCTGGTGCGTGAAACCGCCGGTTTGATCCGCGGATCGCGGTTTCACCTGTTGCGCGGTGCCGGGCACCTGCCTTGTGTCGAAATTCCCCAGACCTTTGCCGAGGTTCTGAACGGCTTTTTGTCATCCATAGGTCACGTGTGACGCATAAGTTGCCCGAAAACTGTTCACACGGCGTGTATTCCGCCGGATATCCGGGAAAAATTGCCGCAGTTGCACAGTATTCAGACGAATTCCTTTGACGAGGGGGGTGTGATCCCTAACCTTGAACCAAGTTCAGCGGAGACGGCCATGGCCTTAACACCCAAGCGCGATGCATTGCGCGCCAAACTTCTGGACGTTGCCGAGGCACAGATTGCTGAAGGCGGGATCGTCGCGCTGCGGGCGCGCGATCTGGCGACACAGGCCGGTTGCGCCCTGGGTGCTATCTATACTGTTTATGGCGATCTGGGCGATCTGGCGCTGGCGGTCAACCGCCGCACCCTGACACAGATGACCCAGCAGATGGCCGTATCGGTGGACGGGCTTGAAAAAGAGGCCCCGACCGACATCCTGATCACGCTGTCGCAGGCCTATCTGTCATATGCCGATGACCAGCGCCAGCGCTGGCGCACGCTGTTCTCGATCGGGATCAGCCCGTCGGATGACGAACCGGGGTTCTTCGATGCCGTGGCCCCGCTGATCGCACTGTATGAACAGCCCCTGGCGCGGCTGATGCCGGCCAATACATCGCGCACCATCGCCCGCAATGCACGCACGCTGTTTGCCGCGGTGCATGGTCTTGTGTCGCTGGGGCTGGAAACCCGCATCAATGTTGTCAATCGCGGCGATCTGGAGCGGATGATTTCGCGCACCATCGCCACGCTGACCGACCGCGAGGCGCATCTGTAGCGCCTTAGCCGATCATCATCGACCCGGCCAGGCCCAGCGCGAATCCGGCAACCGCCCCCAATGGCGGCGCCCAGTGCCGTTCAAGAACCGCCTGCGGGGCGATGTCTTCGAAGATCAGATACAGGATGCCGCCGCTGGCAAACATCATGATCCCGCCCAGAATGGCAGGCAGATCGGTCAGCCAGACCATCCCCACCCAGGCCGCCAGCGGACCGAGCGGCACCATCACAACAAACAGCAGTATTCCGCGCGGGTTTCGCCCCGGTGTCGCGGCGTTCAGTTCGCGATAGGCGTTGAACCCTTCGGGCAGGTTCTGCAGCGCGATCAGGCCCGCCATCAGCAGCGCGGCGGCGCGATCTCCTGCCAATACCGCGCCCAGCGCCATGGCCTCGGGGATGTAATCCAGCGCCATGGCCGTGAACTGGGCCGCGCGCCCTCCATGCCGGGCCAGCCAGCGGTCCAGCGCGAAAAAAACCAGACCGCCAGCGATGAACAGGGCCAGCGCCGGCCAGCCGGGCAATCGCGCCATGCCTTCCGGGACCAGAACCAGCGCGATCGCCGAAAACAAAGCGCCGCCGCCAAAGGCGACGACGCTGTGTCGGAATTCCTGCTCCAGCCAATCCGGCCTGATGCGCTCGACCATCGCCAGCAGCGCGCCCAAAGGAATGGCGGCACCCGCCAGCACCGCCAAAAGCAACGCCGTGGCGAGTCCCTGGTCCATGGCGGATTATACCACCCGTTCGACCATCATTTTCTTGATCTGCGCAATCGCCTTGGCCGGGTTCAACCCTTTGGGGCAGGTCTGGGCGCAGTTCATGATCGTGTGGCAACGATAGAGCTTGAAGGGATCTTCCAGCGCGTCCAGCCGTTCCGGCGTCGCCTCGTCCCGAGAATCGATGATCCAGCGATAGGCGTGCAGCAACGCGGCCGGGCCCAGATAGCGGTCGCCATTCCACCAATAGGACGGGCAGGACGCCGAACAGGACGCGCACATCACGCATTCATACAGGCCATCCAGCTTCTTGCGATCCTCGATCGACTGGCGCCATTCCTTGGCCGGGCGATTGGTCTTGGTTTCCAGCCAGGGCATGATTGACGCGTGCTGGGCATAGAAATGCGTCAGGTCGGGGATCAGATCCTTGACCACCGGCATATGCGGCAGCGGATAGATCTTCACATCGCCCTTGATCTCATCCATGCCATAGATGCAGGCCAGCGTGTTGATCCCGTCGATATTCATCGCGCAAGACCCGCAGATACCTTCGCGGCAGGACCGCCGAAAGGTCAGGGTCGGGTCGATCTCGTTCTTGATCTTGATCAGCGCGTCCAGAACCATCGGGCCGCATTTGTCCATGTCGATGAAATAGGTATCGACGCTGGGGTTTTTGCCGTCATCGGGGTTGAACCGATAGATCTGGAACTTGCGGACATTCGTGGCACCCGCAGGCTTGGGCCAGGTTTTCCCGGTCACGACCTTGGAGTTCTTGGGCAGGGTGAATTGGACCATTTCCGTATCTCCTCAGAACGTCCGCGCCTTGGGCGCGATCTTTTTCGGGTCGATCCCGCCCTCGTCCGGCGTGGTCAGCGGCGTGACCCCGACCGGGCGATGGCTGAGCGTGACCTGATTGCCATCCACCCGCGAAATGGTGTGGACGCGCCAGTTTTCATCGTCGCGGTTCGGGAAATCCTCATGCGCGTGGGCGCCACGGCTTTCCTTGCGCGCCTCGGCGCCCACGATAGTGGCCAGCGCGTTCGGCATCAGGTTGGTCAGTTCCAGCGTTTCCATCAGATCAGAGTTCCAGATCAGCGAGCGGTCGGTGACCTTCAGATCGGAAATCTTGGCGGCGATGGCGGTCATCTTTTCCACGCCTTCGGCCATGGTCTTGGCGGTGCGGAACACGGCGGCGTCCGCCTGCATGGTGCGCTGCATCTCCAACCGCAGATCGGCGGTGGGAATGGCGCCATTGGCGTTGCGCAAAGTGTCGAACCGATCAAGTGCGGCATCAATGCTGGCCTGGTTCAGCACCGGGTTCGGGGCTTCGGGATCAACCACCTTGCCCGCGCGAATGGCGGCGGCACGGCCGAACACCACAAGGTCGATCAGGCTGTTGGACCCCAGGCGGTTGGCCCCGTGCACGGATGCGCAACCGGCCTCGCCCACGGCCATCAGGCCGGGCACGGTGGCCGAGGGATTGCCCGGCGTGGGGTTCACGACCTCACCCCAGTAATTGGTCGGGATACCGCCCATATTGTAATGCACGGTCGGCAGAACCGGGATCGGCTGTTTGGTGACATCGACACCGGCGAAAATCTTGGCGCTTTCGGAAATGCCGGGCAGGCGTTCGGCCAGCGCCTCGGGCGGCAGATGGGCCAGGTTCAGGTGGATGTGGTCGCCATGTTCCCCCACACCGCGCCCTTCGCGAATTTCCAGCGTCATCGAGCGGCTAACATAATCGCGCGGCGCCAGATCCTTGTAGGTCGGCGCATAGCGTTCCATGAACCGCTCGCCCTCGGAATTGGTCAGATAGCCACCCTCGCCCCGCGCGCCTTCGGTGATCAGGCAGCCCGAGCCGTAAATGCCGGTGGGGTGGAATTGCACAAACTCCATATCCTGCAGCGCAAGCCCCGCCCGCGCCACCATGCCGCCGCCATCACCGGTGCAGGTATGGGCAGAGGTCGCGCTGAAATAGGCGCGCCCGTAACCGCCGGTGGCCAGCACGACCATCTTGGCGTTGAAGACATGAATGGTGCCATCGTCCAGCTTCCAGCAGACGACGCCCTGACAGGTGCCATCATCCGACATGATCAGATCAATAGCGAAATATTCGATATAGAATTCGGCGTTATGCTTGAGGCTTTGGCCATAAAGCGTGTGCAGGATTGCATGGCCGGTCCGGTCGGCGGCGGCACAGGTGCGCTGTACCGGCGGGCCTTCGCCAAATTCGGTGGTGTGGCCGCCAAAGGGGCGCTGATAAATCTTGCCCTCTTCGGTGCGCGAAAACGGCACGCCGTAATGTTCCAGCTCATACACGGCCTTTGGCGCCTCGCGCGTCAGATATTCCATCGCATCCGTGTCGCCCAGCCAGTCAGAGCCTTTGACCGTGTCGAACATGTGCCACTGCCAGTTGTCCGGGCCCATGTTGGACAGCGACGCGGCGATGCCGCCCTGTGCGGCAACCGTGTGGCTGCGCGTCGGGAACACCTTGGTCACGCAGGCCGTGCGCAGCCCCTGTTCGGCCATGCCCAGCGTCGCGCGCAGGCCAGATCCACCGGCACCCACCACAACCACGTCATAGTCATGGGTCTCGTATTCATATGCAGCCATTGCGGATGCTCCTTACAGCGCGAGGCGGACAAGGGCGAAGACGCCCGTCGCCATCGCGGCATAGCTGATGCAGGTGGTGACAACGATCAGGATCTGGCGGGTCAGCCCGGCCGAATAATCCTCGATCGCCATCTGCACACCGTTCTTGAAATGCGCAAACCCCACTATCAGGGTCAGGGCGGCAACGATCGCCGGGAACGGACGGTGGTAATAGGCGACGGCCTGTTCATATGTCCCGCCCAGCGTCGGGCCAAAGGTGAACACAAACAGCGGCACCAGGATCAGCAGACCATAGGCACTGACGGTCATGGACCAGTGATGATGCACCCCGGCATGGGCAGACCCCATGCCAACGGCGCGCTTGCGGTCGGTCAGAAATGCCATGACAGCCCCCTCAGATCACGAAAACGGTGAAAACGGTCAGCACGACCGAACCGATGATCACGGTCCAGCCCAGCTTTTGCGCGGTCGGCAGGTCCAGCCCGCGGCCGGTATCCCAGATCAGGTGCCGCACGCCGGCCAGCGTGTGATACCACAGTGCCCAGAGCGAGCCGAGCATGACCAGATCACCGATCCAGCAGGTCATGATGCCGTCAACAAAGGCGAAATAATCGGGTCCGCTTGCCGCCGCCAGCAACCACCAGGTAACCAGAAGCCCGCCCAGCAGCAGCGCGATGCCCGTGATCCGCGTCAGGATGGATGTGATCGAGCCCAACTGCGGGCGATATATCTGCAAATGCGGCGAAAGCGGCCGGTTGCCCCTGTTCACGTCAGCCATGTTGATCCCTTTTTCATGTCTGGGTTTTCGCCATTGTCATACTGCTTTTTGCCGCCGAGTCACGGATGGAATGCAGAATATGGCACGGTTTTTTCAGAGTTTGCGCATATCCACATTGGATGTGATCACAAACTTTATGATAGTGATCACAAATATCGTCACCCATCCGGCGCGGGCCTCGACAGCGCCACAAAAGGGTGCCGATTGCCAATCAGCGGGCCGCTAGATCGGCATCAAAGCCCAGTAATCCAGATCAAGCAGCACCTCGGATCGGTATTTTCCATCCTCGTCGCGCAGGGCAAACGGCGCACCACCCTTGGTCGCAACCAGACGCAGCCGGATCGCGCCGACGCCAGGTGCTGCGGTTTCGGCCTTGTCCAGAACCTGCGACCAGGCGCGCACGGTATCGCCGCTGAAGCATGGATTGGCATGCGCACCACCATTCAAACCGACGACCATCTGCGCATTGGCCAGCCCGTTGAACGACAGCGCCCGCGCCATCGAAATCACATGCCCGCCATAGATCAGCCTCTTGCCATCGTCACGGTTGGTGGCGTCGAAATGCACCTTGGCGGTGTTCTGCCACAGCCGGGTGGCCAGCATATGCTCGGCCTCTTCGATGGTGACGCCATCCACATGGTCGATCTGTTCGCCCACGGCGTAATCGCCCCAGCGATGCGGCTCACCCGCCAAGGTGAAATCGTAATTGGTGAAATCCAGCCCCTTTGGCACCACCAGATCACCGGCGGGTACCACATCGGCCAGATCGGGCACGACCGTTTCCGGCGCCGGGGCATCCAGGTCGCGCTTGCGCACCATGACCCAGCGCACGTAATCCAGCACGACCTCGCCCCGCTGGTTCAGCCCGCGGCTGCGCACATAAACCACGCCCGATTTGCCGTTGGAATTCTGTTTCAGCCCGATCACCTCGGATTCCGAGCGCAGCGTATCTCCCGGCCAGACCGGGGCCAGAAACCGCCCCTGTGCGTAACCCAGATTGGCCACCGCGTTCAGCGAAACATCGGGCACGGTTTTACCGAATACCGTGTGAAAGGCGATCAGATCATCCAGCGGCGCGGCAGACAGGCCACTGGCGCGGGCGAATTCATCGGATGAATACAGCGCATGACGCGCCGGATACAGCGCATGATACAGCGCGCGTTCGCCCCCCGACAGGGTGCGCGGCACCGCATGGGCGATCACCTGCCCGATCTTGTAATCCTCGAAAAAACGTCCTGCGTTGGTCTTCATCAATGCTCGCCCAGTTTGATATCGGGGGTATAGGTGCCATCCACCTCTTTCACGACGGCCTGACCGCAGCGCATCACGCCGTTGGCGGCGTCAAAGGCATAGGTCGGCGCGCCATGCAGGGCCCAGCCCTTGTTCAGCGCGGCGCTCACCTTGTGGCAAAAGGCCGACGTGTCGTCTTCGGTCAGAAAGCGATACAATTTCATCCATATGTCCCCAGAAACGGATTGTGGCCCAGCCAGATATGGACAGCCGCGATCAGGCCATAGATCACCAGCGTGGCCACGGCATTGCGCGCGTCACCCTTCCATGATCCGGGGGCGGGGCGCGCCCAGACGGGTTCGCGCACATTGATCAGCAGCATTGCCGCCACGGCCCAGATGCCCAGACCGCCGAACAGCACGATCGAAGCCAGATCGCCATTCACCAGCAGATGCGCCGTCGCCCAGATCACGACGCCGGTCAGCATCGGGTGGCGGAACTTGTCGGCCAGCACCGTCTTGGCCCCGGCGATGCCGAAGCAATAGATCGACACCAGCATCAGCAGATTGTTCAGATGCCCCATGCCCGGAAGCGGGGCATAGACGGGAACGAATGCCGCCCCCCGATAGCCGATCACCATCAGCACGATGCCGATCACCGACACGATGGCCACCACGGCCTTGAACCTGTCGCCCAGCTTCGCGCGGGTTTGCGGGGCCAGACGTTTGAACATATGGGGCACAACCCACAGGATCAGTCCCAATACGATCCAGATCATCACTTGCCTTCCAGTTCCGCGATCGCGGCCGCCTTGGCCAGCGTTTCCCGCGCGGTCACGATATGCAGATTCTCGACGATTTTTCCATCAACAACCGCCACGCCCTGCCCAGCGGCCTCGGCGGCGTCAAAGGCCTCGATCTGGCGATGGGCCAGCTCGATCTCGGCCTGGGTGGGGGCAAAGGCGGCATTGGCGATGGCCACCTGCGCCGGATGGATCAGGGTTTTGCCGTCAAAGCCCATATCGCGGCCCTGTTCGCATTCAACCCGCAGCCCGTCTTCGTCCTTGAAGGCGTTATAAACCCCGTCCACCGCCGCGATCCCGTTGGCCCGCGCCGCCACCAGACACATCTGCAACGAGGCCAGCAACGGCATCCGGTCGGCCCGTGTGCGGCATTTCAGCTCTTTCACCAGATCGTTGGTGCCCATGATGAAACAGGTCATGCGCGGATGCGCCGCGATTTCGGCGGCGTTCAGAACGCCCTGCGGCGTTTCCATCATCGCCCATAGCGGCACATCGGGGATCAGATCGGCCACCGCCTGCACATCGGCGGCCGACCCGACCTTGGGGATCAGGATCGCATCAATATCGGCGCCGACAAAGGCCGCGACATCTTCGCGCCACCAGTCGGAATCAAGCCCGTTGATCCGCACGACCTTGGCGCGCGGCCCGTATCCGCCCTCTTTCAGCGTGGCGGCCAGCAAGGTGCGTGCATTGGCCTTTTCATCCGGCGTTACAGCATCTTCCAGATCGAAGATGATTGCATCCACGGCCAGCGTCCGCGCCTTGTCCAGCGCCCGGTCTTTCGATCCGGGAATATAAAGAACAGACCGATAGGGGCGGGCAGCGTGATCCATGATTCTTACCTTTCGCAATATTGTTGCGGAAAACATCATATCGGCGCAGCAAAACGCAAGCCCCGATTTGCCGCAATGCAGAAATTGTCGGCTTGGCGCGCAATTAACCTTATTTTCGCATCTTGCCGCGCATCCTGCCTGAACCAAAGCATATTTCGGGGCATTTCATGAAAGAATTTCTGGCCTTTGCACTGTTCTTTGCGGTTCTGATCGCGGGCACAACGCCTGGCCCGATCGACTCTGCGCCGGTGGGACCGGACCTAAGGCCGAGCCGCGCCTATGTCAGTGAATCCCAGATCAGCTTGATCCCGATCGCGGCCAGCGCCACATAGGTCATCGAGAAGAACAGCCGTTCCGACAACAGCCGATGCGCCCGCACGCCCAGCGCCGCCCCCAACAATGCGAACGGGGCCAGATACAGATCGGCCCTTGCCGTCTGTGCCGAAAAGAATCCCAGCCAGGCATATGGGATGAATTTCAATACATTGATCGCCCAGAAGGTGATGACGGTGGTTGCCTGATAGCGGGTCTTGTCCAGCCCGGAGGCCAGAAGATAGACCGCCGCCGGTGGCGATCCGGCATGGGCGACAAAGCTGGTAAAGCCCGACAGCGCCCCGGCGACCACCCCGGCCCCATCCGAAAAGGGCCGCGCCCGTGGGCGGAACAGCCGCAATTGCTGGGCCAGTTTCCAGGCCACGAACAGCACCGCCATCACCCCGATCAGAAAGCGGAACACGTCGGGATTGGTGATCCGATACAACATCGCGCCGATCACCACACCGGGCACCGCGCCCAGGATCAACAGCCGCGCCGCGCGCCAATCCCATTGGCCGCGAAAGAAGAAAACCGTCGCCAGATCCATCAGCATCAGCAAGGGCAGCATGACGCCCAGCGCCACCGATGGCGGCAACACCAGTGCCAGCAAGGGCGTGGCCGCAAACCCGGCGCCCGAGGCGAACCCGCCCTTGGACAATCCCACGATCATCACCGCCGGAATCGCCACGGCAAAGAATCCTGCATTCAGATCAAGCATCGTGCCCTGCCCCAACTGCCCGTTTTGCAGTCCTACGACAGCGTACGCGGCAAAGAAAGTGCGGGATTTTTCAGCAATGCCCGCCGCACCCTTGCGCAGAGGCCGACGAAAGACTAGGCATTCGCCCAAATTCAACAGACAGGGATCACTTTTCATGTCCAGACCCAAGATTGCGCTTATCGGTGCGGGTCAGATCGGCGGCACGCTCGCTCATCTGGCTGCGATCAAAGAACTTGGTGACGTCATTCTGTTCGACATCTCGGAAGGCACGCCGCAGGGCAAGGCGCTGGATATCGCCGAATCGGGCCCGTCCGAGGGTTTTGACGCCGTCATGAAAGGCACCAATGATTACGCCGATATCGCGGGCGCTGATGTCTGCATCGTCACCGCTGGCGTGCCGCGCAAACCGGGGATGAGCCGGGACGACCTGCTGGGCATCAACCTGAAGGTCATGAAATCGGTCGGCGAAGGCATTGCCAAACATGCACCCAATGCCTTTGTGATCTGCATCACCAACCCGCTGGATGCGATGGTCTGGGCGCTGCGCGAATTTTCGGGCCTGCCCCATGCCAAAGTCGTCGGCATGGCCGGGGTGCTGGATTCGGCGCGTTTCCGTCACTTCCTGTCGGTCGAATTCGGCGTGTCGATGCGCGATGTCACCGCCTTTGTTCTGGGCGGGCATGGCGATACGATGGTGCCGCTGGCGCGCTATTCCACCGTTGCCGGCATTCCGCTGCCCGATCTGGTGCAGATGGGCTGGACGACGCAGGAAAAGCTGGACGCGATCATCCAGCGGACCCGTGATGGCGGCGCAGAAATCGTCGGCCTGCTGAAAACCGGGTCGGCCTTCTATGCCCCCGCCACCAGCGCGATCGAGATGGCAGAGGCCTATCTGAAAGACCAAAAGCGCCTGCTGCCCTGCGCGGCCTATTGCGACGGCGAATTTGGCCTGAACGGCATGTATGTCGGCGTGCCCACCATCATCGGTGCCGGCGGGATCGAGAAGATCGTCGATATCAAGCTGAACAAGGACGAACAGGTGATGTTCGACAAATCCGTTGACGCCGTTAAGGGCCTGGTCAGCGCCTGCAAGGGAATCGACAGCTCGCTGGCATAAGCCCGCGCTGCATGATTTTTGTGGGGGGCTGCGCTGCGGCCCCCCATTTTTTTGGTGCCCACACGCCCCCCCGGTGGCGAAAGTATGGCCCCCAAGGCGGAACCCCGCCGAACCGGGGCAATTTGTGATCACGGCAATTAATCATGTGATCACAAATCCACAAATCTGCATCAAATTCATCTGATCTGCATGAAAAACCGTTTATCCGGCCAGAAAAACAAGGCATGACACGCGCAACTTTCATCAGCACGGGACAGTTTCATGAACATTCATGAATATCAGGCAAAAGCACTTCTGCGCAGCTATGGCGCGCCGGTTTCCGACGGGCGCGTCGTCCTGAAGGCGGATGAGGCCAAAACCGCCGCGGGCGGGCTGGATGGCCCGCTGTGGGTAGTCAAGGCGCAGATCCACGCAGGCGGTCGCGGCAAGGGCAAGTTCAAGGAAGCCGATGCCGGCGAAAAAGGCGGTGTGCGCCTGGCCAAATCGGTGGAAGAAGCCGAAGCGATGGCCAAGCAGATGCTGGGCCGCACGCTGGTGACACATCAGACCGGCCCGGCGGGCAAGCAGGTCAACCGCATCTATATCGAAGACGGTTCGGATATCGAGCGTGAGCTGTATCTGGCGCTTCTGGTCGATCGCCAGACCAGCCGCATCTCTTTCGTCTGCTCGACCGAAGGCGGGATGGATATCGAAGAGGTCGCCGCATCGACCCCCGAAAAGATCCTGTCGTTCAGCGTCGATCCCGCCACGGGCTATCAACCGTTCCATGGCCGCCGCGTTGCCTTTTCGCTGGGCCTGGATGGCAAGCAGATGAAGCAATGCGTCGATCTGATGGGCAAGCTCTATCAGGCCTTTGTCGAAAAAGACATGGAGATGCTGGAGATCAACCCGCTGATCGTGATGGAAAACGGCGATCTGAAGGTGCTGGATGCCAAGGTCAGTTTTGACGGCAACGCGATGTATCGCCATGCCGACATCGCCGCCCTGCGCGACGAGACCGAGGAAGATTCCAAGGAACTGGCCGCCAGCAAGTTCGACCTGAACTATATCGCGCTGGACGGCGAGATAGGCTGTATGGTCAATGGCGCCGGTCTGGCAATGGCGACGATGGATATCATCAAGCTTTACGGCGCGGAACCGGCCAACTTTCTGGATGTCGGCGGCGGCGCCACCAAGGAAAAGGTGACCGAGGCGTTCAAGATCATCACCTCTGATCCCAACGTCAAAGGCATTCTGGTCAACATCTTTGGCGGCATCATGCGCTGCGACGTCATCGCCGAAGGCGTGATCGCCGCCGTTCAGGCCGTGGGTCTGAAGGTTCCGCTGGTCGTGCGTCTGGAAGGCACGAATGTGGAACTGGGCAAGAAGATCATCAACGAAAGCGGCCTGGACGTGATCGCGGCGGACAACCTGTCCGATGCGGCACAAAAGATCGTCAAGGCGGTGAAGGGGTAACCCTTCGCAGCCACCGACCGAAAGTCATGCCTCAATGACCCAAACCCGGACCAAGCAGCCCGCAGATACCCCCCCGCCCCCCGCGGGCGGGGCGCGGGCGCTTGTTCATATCGGGCTGAACAAGACAGGCTCGACGTCTATTCAGGCATGGTTGGCAAGGAACCGCGACAAGCTGCGCGATCACGGGGTGGTCCATGACACGCTCGACGATGTGCCTGCCCCGTTTCTGGCGCATATCGAAGGTTTTCCCGCGATCGCGCTGACCCGGTTGAACATCCGGGTTTCGGCCACCGCCGTGCGCCGTGCGGCGGGCATCGACACGATGCAGGACCAGAAAAAGCGGGTTGCCGATTTCACCACGCGCGCCGAAGCCTCGATCGCGGCGGCGGGAAACGCGCTTTATGTCATATCGTCCGAATGTATCGCGGCGTGGCTGGCGCAGCCGGCACGGATCAGGGCACTGGACAGCTGGCTGCACGAGCGTTTCACGCAGGTCGATTATGTGCTGTATCTGCGCGACCAGACCGAATGGCTGCCCAGCGCCTATACGCAGATGATAAAGATGGGCGGCTCGACCCGGCTGGATGACTTCATCGAACTGCGCGGCGAATACGATTATAACCAGCTGGTAAAGCGCTGGGTCAATATCGTGGGTCCCAAAGGGCTGAATGTGCGCTTGCTGGAGCGTGACTTTCTGACGAATGGCGACCTGATTTCGGATTTTGCGGCACTGATCGGGGTCGATGCCGCCGACTTTGACAATCCCGGCCGCATGAATGAAGGCCTGTCCGGGCGCGCGGTTTTCGCGCTGCGCCGCGCGCATGCGCTGTACAAGGCACTGGGACAAGACAATAACGAAGCCCTCAATGCCAGAACCCGCAGTCTGATCCTGCGCCTGCTAAACGATCCGGCGGGCAAGTTGCGGCTGTCGGCCAGTCAGGCGGCCCGGGTTTCCCAGATAAATGCCGATTCAAATGAACGGCTGCGCGCGCGCCTGTTCGGCGACCGCCCCAGCCTGTTTTCCGGCACCCCAAAGGTGCCGCAGTCGGGCACCAGGCCCACGAACAATTCACCGATATCCCTGTCCATCACTTAAATGAAAGACTGACATGGCCGTACTTGTAGACGAAAACACCAAAGTCATCTGCCAGGGCATCACTGGCAGCCAAGGCACATTCCATACGGAACAGGCGATTGCCTATGGCACGAAAATGGTCGGCGGTGTGACGCCGGGCAAAGGGGGCACGACCCATCTGGACCTGCCCGTATTCAATTCCGTGCACGAGGCCGTGGCCGTTACCGGCGCCAATGCCAGCGTGATCTATGTGCCGCCCCCCTTTGCGGCAGATTCGATCATGGAGGCGATCGACGCGGAAATTCCGCTGATCGTGTGCATCACCGAAGGTATCCCGGTGCTGGACATGATGAAGGTCAAGCGCGCGCTGCTGAACAGCAAATCGCGGCTGATCGGGCCGAACTGCCCCGGTGTCATCACGCCGGGCGCCTGCAAGATCGGCATCATGCCGGGCCATATCCACAAGCGCGGATCGGTCGGTGTGGTGTCGCGTTCGGGCACGCTGACCTATGAGGCCGTGAAACAGACCACCGATATGGGGCTGGGCCAGTCCAGCGCCGTGGGAATCGGCGGCGACCCGATCAAGGGCACCGAACATATCGACGTGCTGGAAATGTTCCTGGCCGATCCCGAAACCCAGTCGATCATCATGATCGGGGAAATCGGTGGCTCGGCCGAGGAAGAGGCCGCACAGTTCCTGGCCGATGAAAAGAGACGCGGCCGCTGGAAGCCCACCGCCGGGTTCATCGCCGGGCGCACCGCCCCCAAAGGCCGCCGCATGGGCCATGCCGGCGCTATCGTCGCCGGTGGCAAGGGCGATGCGGAATCTAAGATCGAAGCGATGAAAGCCGCCGGTATCATCGTTGCCGACAGCCCCGCCGGGCTGGGCGAGGCCGTGAAAAAGGCGATCGGCTGACAAGTCACCGCCACGCCCCTGCCCGGGACGTGGCCCCCCTTTTTATTCAGGTGCATCATGACGGATCAAAGCGCAAACGACGTCTTCCACGCCTCTTCCTTCCTTCAGGGACATAACGCTGAATATGTCGAACAGCTTTATGCCCGCTATGCCGATGATCCGGCAGCGGTGGATGAGGCATGGCAACAGTTCTTTCGCGCGCTTGGCGATGCCGAAATGGATGTCAAGCAAGAGGCCAAGGGCCCAAGCTGGGCCCGCGCCGACTGGCCGCCCCTGCCCAATGATGAGCTGACCGCCGCGCTGGATGGGCAATGGGCGCAGCCCGCAAAGGCCGCCGACAAGATCCGCGCCAAGGCATCTGAAACCGGCGTGACCGTCACCGACGATCAGGTCAAGCGTGCCGTTCTGGACAGTATCCGCGCGCTGATGATCATTCGGGCCTATCGCATCCGCGGCCATCTGGCCGCTGATCTGGACCCGCTGGGCCTGCATGAACAGCCCGCGCACCCGGAACTGGATCCGAAATCCTATGGCTTTGCCGAATCCGACATGGACCGGCCGATCTTCATCGACAATGTGCTGGGGCTGCAGGTCGCCTCGATGCGTCAGATCCTGGACATCGTGAAACGCACCTATTGCGGCACCTTCGCCCTGCAATACATGCATATTTCCGATCCCGAAGCCGCCGCATGGCTGAAAGAGCGGATCGAAGGTTACGGCAAGGAAATCAGTTTCACCCGTGAAGGGCGCCGCGCCATCCTGAACAAGCTGGTCGAGGCCGAGGGCTTTGAAAAGTTCCTGCATGTCAAATACATGGGCACCAAGCGCTTTGGTCTGGATGGCGGCGAAAGCCTGATCCCTGCGATGGAACAGATCATCAAGCGCGGCGGCGCGCTGGGGGCCAAGGAGATTGTGATCGGCATGCCGCATCGCGGTCGGCTGTCGGTTCTGGCCAATGTGATGAGCAAGCCCTATCGCGCCATCTTCCACGAATTCCAGGGCGGCAGCTTCAAGCCTGAAGATGTCGATGGCTCGGGCGATGTGAAATACCATCTGGGCGCCTCGTCAGACCGTTCGTTCGGTGGGAACGAGGTGCACCTGTCGCTGACCGCCAATCCCAGCCATCTGGAGGCCGTGAACCCCGTCGTTCTGGGCAAGGTGCGCGCCAAGCAGTTTCAGCGCCATGATCCGAAACGTGAAACCGTGATACCGATCCTGCTGCATGGCGACGCGGCTTTTGCCGGCCAGGGCGTGGTGGCCGAATGTTTCGGCTTGTCGGGGCTGACCGGGCATCGCACCGGCGGCACGATCCATATCATCGTGAACAACCAGATCGGGTTCACCACGGCACCGCATTTCAGCCGCTCGTCGCCCTATCCGACCGATATCGCGCTGATGGTCGAGGCGCCGATCTTCCATGTGAACGGCGACGACCCCGAGGCCGTGGTGCACGCCGCCAAGGTCGCAACCGAGTTCCGCCAGAAATTCCACAAGGATGTTGTGATCGACATCTTCTGTTATCGCCGCTTTGGCCATAACGAAGGCGACGAGCCGATGTTCACCAACCCGCTGATGTACAAGAACATCAAGCAGCACAAGACGACGCTGCAACTTTATACCGAGCGGCTGGTCAAGGATGGCCTGATCCCCGAAGGCGAGATCGAGGACATGAAGGCCGCATTCCAGGCCCATCTGAACGAGGAATTCGAGGCCGGCAAGAATTACAAGCCCAACAAGGCCGACTGGTTGGACGGGCGCTGGTCGCACCTGAACCGCGAGGGCGAGGAATATCAGCGCGGCGAAACCGCGATCACCCCCGAAACCCTGCAGGAAGTGGGCGCAGCCCTGACGCGCGCGCCCGATGGTTTTGCGCTACACAAGACGGTAGAGCGGCTGCTGGACAACAAGAAGCAGATGCTGGAAACCGGCAAGGGTTTCGACTGGGCCACCGCCGAGGCGCTGGCCTTTGGCAGCCTGCTGACCGAAGGCTATCCGGTGCGCCTGGCCGGTCAGGACAGCACGCGCGGCACCTTCAGCCACCGCCATTCCGCCTTCATCGACCAGTCGACCGAGGAACGCTACTATCCCCTCAACAATATCCGCCAGGGCCAGGCGCGATACGAGGTGATCGATTCGATGCTCTCGGAATATGCGGTGCTGGGGTTCGAATACGGTTACAGCCTCGCCGAACCCAACGCGCTGGTGATGTGGGAAGCGCAGTTCGGCGATTTCGCCAAC
>NZ_JBSRVX010000025.1:0-22906 GCF_055134745.1 Actibacterium sp. | reverse complement strand
GCCCCGCCTTCACGCTGGGCGGCACCGGCGGCGGCGTGGCCTATAACCGCGACGATTATGAATATTACTGCCGGTCCGGTCTGGAAGCCTCGCCCATGGCGCAGATCCTCGTGGATGAATCCCTGCTCGGCTGGAAAGAGTTCGAGATGGAGGTGGTCCGCGACCGCGCCGATAACGCGATCATCGTCTGCTCCATCGAAAACGTCGATCCGATGGGCGTGCATACGGGCGATTCGATCACCGTGGCCCCCGCGCTGACCCTGACCGACAAGGAATATCAGATCATGCGCAACGGCAGCATCGCCGTGCTGCGCGAGATCGGCGTGGAAACCGGCGGCTCCAACGTGCAATGGGCGATCAACCCCGCCGACGGGCGCATGGTGGTGATCGAGATGAACCCCCGCGTGTCGCGTTCCTCGGCGCTGGCATCCAAGGCCACGGGTTTCCCGATTGCGAAAATCGCCGCGAAACTGGCCGTGGGCTATACGCTGGACGAGCTGGACAATGACATCACCAAGGTCACGCCCGCCAGCTTCGAGCCGACCATCGACTATGTCGTCACCAAGATCCCGCGCTTTGCCTTTGAAAAATTCCCCGGCGCCAAGGCGGAACTGACCACCGCCATGAAATCGGTGGGCGAGGCGATGGCGATCGGTCGCACCATCCATGAAAGCCTGCAAAAGGCGCTGGCCAGCATGGAAACCGGCCTGACCGGCTTTGACGAGGTCGCCATTGCCGGTGCGCCCGACAAGGCGGCGGTGATCAAGGCGCTGTCGGTGGCCACACCCGACCGACTGCGCACCATCGCGCAAGCCATGCGCCACGGGCTGAGCGATGACGAGATCAACGCCGCCACCGCCTATGACCCCTGGTTTCTGGCCCGTATCCGCGAGATCATCGAGGCCGAGGAATCCATCCGAAAATCCGGCCTGCCCGTCACCGCCGATGGCCTGCGCAAGCTGAAGATGATGGGTTTCACCGATGCGCGACTGGCAAAACTGACCGGCCGTGAAGAAGGCCAGGTCCGCCGCGCCCGCCGCAATCTGGGTGTGAACGCGGTCTTCAAACGCATCGACACCTGCGCCGCCGAGTTCGAGGCCCAGACCCCCTATATGTATTCCACCTATGAAAGCCCGGTGATGGGCGAGGTCGAATGCGAGGCGCGGCCCTCTGACCGCAAAAAGGTCGTCATCCTGGGTGGCGGTCCGAACCGGATCGGGCAGGGGATCGAGTTTGATTACTGCTGCTGTCATGCGTGTTTCGCCCTGACCGATGTCGGCTATGAAACCATCATGATCAACTGCAACCCCGAAACCGTCAGCACCGATTATGACACCTCGGACCGGCTGTATTTCGAACCGCTGACCTTTGAACATGTGATGGAGATTCTGCGCGTCGAGCAGGAAAACGGCACGCTGCACGGCGTGATCGTCCAGTTCGGCGGCCAGACGCCTCTGAAACTGGCCCAGGCGCTGAAGGACGAAGGCATCCCGATCCTGGGCACCACGCCCGATGCGATCGACCTGGCCGAGGACCGCGAGCGGTTTCAGGAACTGGTCACCCGGCTGGGCCTGAAACAGCCGCATAACGGCATTGCCCATTCGGACGCGCAGGCGCTGGAGATTGCCGAAAGCATCGGCTTTCCGCTGGTGATCCGCCCGTCCTACGTGCTGGGCGGCCGCGCGATGGAGATCGTGCGCGATATGGCCGGGCTTGAACGCTATATCCGCGAGGCCGTCGTGGTCTCGGGCGACAGCCCCGTGCTGCTGGACAGCTATCTGTCGGGCGCCACAGAAATAGACGTGGATGCGCTGTGCGACGGAACCGACGTTCATGTCGCGGGTATCATGCAGCATATCGAAGAGGCGGGCGTGCATTCGGGCGATTCCGCCTGTTCGCTGCCGCCCTATTCCCTGTCGGCCGAGATCGTCGCGCAGTTGCACGAACAGACCCGGGCGCTGGCGCTGGCGCTGGGCGTGGTCGGGCTGATGAATGTGCAATTCGCGGTCAAGGACGGTGTGATCTATCTGATCGAGGTGAACCCGCGCGCCTCGCGCACCGTGCCCTTTGTGGCCAAGGCCACCGACAGCGCGATCGCCTCGATTGCCGCGCGGCTGATGGCGGGGGAAAAGCTGTCGGCCTTTCCGATGCGTCCGCCCTATCCGGCGGGCACCGGCCCAGACGATCCGCTGCCGCTGGCCGATCAGATGTCGCTGGCCGATCCCAACATGCCGTGGTTTTCGGTCAAAGAGGCGGTCATGCCCTTTGCCCGCTTCCCCGGCGTCGATACGATCCTCGGCCCCGAAATGCGCTCGACCGGCGAGGTCATGGGCTGGGACAGGTCCTTCCCCCGCGCGTTCCTGAAGGCGCAGATGGGCGCGGGCGTGATCCTGCCGCATGAGGGGCGGGTGTTCCTGTCGATCAAACAGGACGACAAGACCCCGCAACTGGTGGAAACGGCGCGCATCTTGACCGATCTGGGCTTTGTCATCGTCGCCACCCGTGGGACGGCGGCCTTCCTGCAGGGACATGATATTGTCTGCGAAGTGGTCAACAAGGTCTATGAAGGCCGCCCCAATATCGTCGACATGATGAAGGACGGGCGTATCGCGCTGGTGATGAACACCACCGAAGGCGCGCAGGCCGTCGATGACAGCCGCGGCATCCGGTCGGTGGCGCTTTATGACAAAATCCCTTATTATACCACGCTGGCGGCCGCCCATGCCACCGCACTGGCGATGAAAAACCGTGGCGAGGGCGAACTCGGGGTGCGATCCTTGCAGGGATAAGGCCTCTCAGGGGGCAAGGCTCAGCCTTGCCGCACCGGCGGCCAGGCCGGATCATCGCGTTTTATCTTGCGGGCGTTCCAGATGCCCAATGGCACCCCCAGCCCGAGACCGGCGATGCCGGCCACAACGAACGGTATCCAGCCGACCCATCCAAGCGATAGCGCCGCGATCACGACGGCGCCGGCGATACAGGCGACCCAAAGTGTGACGGTGAATGTTCTAAGCGGGGCAGGCATGGCCTAACTCCTTTTTGCGCTTCAGATACACGCATCTTTGCATGCACTCTGGAAACGCTGATCGCCCCGCCGTAGTTCCAACACCGACATCGCGGGAACCGCGCGCGCGCCTGTGCGTTGACCCCTGGATGTAACGCAATCAGGAATTTGAACCATGATCAAGAAAACAGCCCTTTTGCCAGTTCTTATGCTGATCGCACTCGCCGCTTGCGAAACGGTGGAAGGCGCAGGTCAGGACCTGCAAAGCGCCGGCAGCGCCATCAGCCAAGAAGCGCGCACAACGCAGCAGAACATGTAGATCGGCAGGGCGCTCAACGCCCTTGCATGGACCATGCAAGGGCAGCCCGGAACAATCTTACCGCAACCGGGCAATGCGATTGGCAATAATCCAGGTCAAAGGGATAGCCAGCGCGAATCCGATAGCAGCCGCGATAACGATTGGTCGGGCTGTGTCTTGGCCGATCGTCAAGGCCACAACAATCGCGATACCCATCATCGTGGTGGCGATCATTGAAAACAGTGTCAAAGCCAGTCTAGACATCTTTCTTTCCCCAAACAGCGAATACAGCCCGATCATATTTCAAACTGTGCATTTGAAATTGATCTGTATCATGCGCGCCGCGCGTCACAGCCTGGCATCATGCTCACCTGCGAGCTTGACTTGTCGCACGCAAAGCCTCATGTGACAGGCAACCCGCCACCCCGCTGCCGCGTGAGCAGCCCGTTATGGTGCCGGATCATCATCGGGGCATGCGCCCCAACACAGGTTCCCATTTCACGCAGGGTCCCGGCGGTCAGGCAGTCATTCGGGTATCAGGCCCGGTGGGGATGCCCTGTCCGCAACCCATGCTGTCGCGCTGCCCGCTTGGGGTTGGCGTGCTGTTGTTCTGGGCAGCCATGTGCTGCCCCCGAAAGGTTATGAATTGACTGAATTTTCCATGCTCGGCCTGGCGCCGCGCCTTCTGACTGCCCTCAAGGAACAAGGCTTTACAGATCCCACGCCCATTCAGGCACAGGCGATCCCCCATATCTTGCAGGGTCGCGACATCATGGGCTTGGCCCAGACGGGCACCGGCAAGACGGCCGCCTTCGGCCTGCCCCTGATCCATCAGCTGATGGAAATCGGCACCGCACCCGAGCCCAAGACCGTGCGCGCCCTGATCCTGGCCCCGACCCGCGAACTGGTGAACCAGATCGCCGACAATCTGGCCGGTTTTGTCAAAGGCAGCCATCTGAAGATCGTCAAGGTGGTCGGCGGATCCTCGATCTTCAACCAGACCAAGGCCCTGCATCGCGGCACCGATATCCTTGTCGCGACCCCGGGGCGCCTGCTGGATCTGATCGAACGCAAGGCCGTGACGCTGAACAAGACCAGGTTTCTGGTGCTGGACGAGGCCGACCAGATGCTGGATCTTGGGTTTATCCACGCGCTGCGCAAGATCTCGACCATGCTGGCCACACCGCGCCAGACCCTGCTGTTTTCCGCCACGATGAACAAGCAGATGAACGAATTGGCCCAGACCTATCTTGACCACCCGATCCGCGTGCAGGTCAATACGCCTGGCAAGGCCGCCGACAAGGTGACCCAATGCGTGCATTTCGTCGATCAGGGTGCCAAGGGCGGCAAGCTGAAAACGCTGCTGGCAGCACATCCCGATGAATTGGCGCTGGTCTTCGGGCGCACCAAGCATGGCGCCGAAAAGCTGATGAAACAGCTGGAGAATGCCGGTTTCTCGGCAGGGTCCATCCATGGCAACAAAAGCCAGGGCCAGCGCGAACGCACGCTGCAGGCCTTTCGTGAGGGCAAGATCAAGGTGCTGGTCGCAACGGATGTGGCTGCACGCGGGATCGACATCCCCGGCGTGGCTTATGTCTATAACTTTGATCTGCCGAATGTGGCTGAAAACTATGTCCACCGTATCGGCCGAACCGCCCGTGCCGGTGCCGAAGGCGCTGCAGTGGCGTTCTGTTCACCTGACGAGATCGGCGATTTGCGCAGCATCGAAAAGGTGATGGGCATTTCCATCCCCGTTGCGTCGGGCGAAGTTCCGTTTGAAGACCGCAAGAACGCCCGCAAGGGTGCCGGAAAAGGCCCCGCAGGCAAACCCCGCCGCCGTGGTCCGCAACGCGGCGGTTCCGGTCGTGGCCAACGGATGGCCGCCTGAATCTTTGAAATCGAAGGGGCGGCCTCAGGTCGCCTCTTCCTCCAGATGCAATTTCATTTGCAGCAGCACTTCTTGCAGCGCCGTGGTTTCCCGCAACAGGCGCTTGGATTCGGCCAGGGTTATGATCCCGTCTTCGATCGACTGACTGTATTCCGCCATCAGCATGGCAAATCGCTGCGATAATGCGACCACATCGCCATTGACCCCGCCCGACGCTGAATTGCGTTTTTCCTGGCTATAGGACAGCGTGATGCCCTGCAATTCGGCCAGCGCGGTGGTCACATGCGGAAAACGCGCGGCACTTTCCAGGGCAGCTACGGCATCGACGGGCATGAACCGGTCAGCATGTTCTTCGGCATCGGAATAATAGCGCCCCAATGTCGCCTTTGACCGGCCGGTCAGCTTGCAGGCAGCCTCGATTCCCACGTCCTTGACCAGGGCCTCGGTGTGTTTCTTAAGGTAGTTTCCCGTAGGTGTATCCATCCGCAACCACTCACATCACAATCAAAATTTCATTGGGGGGAATGCCCCGAACCTTTTCCCATTACTGTGCCTGCACGGATTTGTCATACATATTTGTATCCCCGCAGGGGATAGGTGCGAGTGGCCGATGTCCCCAGCGTCGGTTATGAGTGGGGGGTAGTCGTGGCTACGCTTGTGGGAAGCGGCGTCCGGGAAGCCGGATTGCGCGGCTGCCTCTTCAGCGCGTAGCGAGTATTTCGGGTTCGGGCGTCATCCCCGGTGAAAGCCATCTCTCGGACCCGAGTTTTCCCGTATTGCCGGCTTGCCGGTGCGATACCCCCCACACCCCTTGCGCCCCTTGATCCTGCCTGCGCCCGGCAGGATAACGGGCCATGGCAAAGTTGTATTTTCATTATTCGACCATGAACGCAGGCAAATCCACGATCCTGCTGCAGGCTGCGCATAACTATCGTGAACGCGGCATGGAAATCTTCATGGTAACGGCGCAACTGGATGATCGCGCCGGACCCGGCCGGATTGAATCGCGTATCGGAATCGGGGCCGATGCCGCTGTTTTTGGTGCCAAAGACGATCTGTGCGCAATGGTCACGTCACGTATGGCACAAGGCCCCTGTGCCTGCGTGTTCATCGACGAGGCGCAGTTTCTGACAACCGATCAGGTCTGGCAACTGGCGCGGGTGGTGGATGATCTGAAGGTGCCGGTGATGTGTTACGGTCTGCGCGTCGATTTTCGCGGGCAACTGTTCCCCGGATCGGCGGCATTACTGGCACTGGCAGACGACCTGCGCGAGGTGCGCACGATCTGCCATTGCGGCAAGAAGGCCACGATGGTGGTGCGTCTTGGCCCCGATGGCAAAGCGTTGCACGAGGGGGTACAGGTGCAGATCGGCGGCAACGAGACTTATGTATCCCTGTGCCGTCGCCACTGGCGGGTTTCGATGGGTGACGCGCGCGCCTGATCCGGGTGCTAAACCGCGTTTGGCAGGGGCGCGCCGCGCAGGAAGGCCGCGATATTGTCCAGCGCCACCTGCCCCATCGCCAGACGCACCTCCAGCACCGAAGTGCCCGTATGGGGAAGCAGGGTCACGTTTTCCATCTCGATCAGGGCTGACGGCACATGCGGTTCATGTTCAAAGACATCCAGCCCCGCCCCGGCAATCCTGCCCGCCTGCAGCGCCTCGATCAGTGCGGCCTCGTCCACGATCTCTCCGCGGGCGATGTTCACCAGATGCGCATGCGGCGCCATCGCAGCCAAAACATCGGCACCGATCATGTGGCGCGTGTTCGCCCCACCCGGCAGGGCAATCACCAGCACATCGGCGGCGCCAGCCACCGCCTGCAGGCTGTCCAATTGCGTGGCAGGCACGCCGGAATCGGCCAGTGACGAGCGGTTGAAGAACACCACCCGCATCCCGAACCCGAAATGGCACCGCCGCGCCACGGCCTGCCCGATGCGGCCCATACCGACGATGCCCACGGTTTTCCCGGTCACGTGCTGCCCCAGCAACTGGGTCGGATGCCAGCCGGTCCAGCGGTTCGCCCGCACCATCCGTTCACCCTGTCCCGCACGGCGGCAGCTCATCAGGATCAGCATCATGGCGATATCGGCCGTGGCGTCGGTGACGGCGCCCGGCGTGTTGGTAACGGCGATACCCGCCGCGCGCGCCGCGTCCACGTCGATATGGTTGAACCCCACGCCGAAATTGGCCAGCAGACGGCAACGCGGCCCGGGCACCTGCGCGAAGACCGCAGCAGAGAAAAAATCACCCAAGGTCAACAGGATGACATCAAAGTCCTGTAAGGCCGCGATCATCTCTGGCTCTGTCATGCCGTCGGTTACGGGCCTTACAACGACATCATCGGCCAGCGCACGGGCAGCGGCCAAGGTGGCCTCGGGCAGGGGGCGTGTAATCAATAGCCGTGTCAAAACATTCTTCCTCCGTTCGGCACAACATGATCCGGTGACAGTAACACCACCTGCCCTGCCGCGTCGGGCAGGCCCAGCACCAGCACCTCGGACATGAATTTGCCGATCTGGCGCGGGGGAAAATTGACCACGGCGACAACCTGCTTTCCCGGCAGGTCATCCGGCGCGTAATGCGCCGTGATCTGAGCCGAGGATTTCTTCACGCCCAGATCCGGCCCAAAATCCACCCACAGCTTGATGGCGGGCTTGCGCGCCTGATCGAAAGATTCGGCCCGCACGATGGTGCCCGACCTGATATCGACCCGTTCGAAATCCTCGATCCCGATCATTTTGCCAGTTCCCGGCTGCGATCCGCATTGGCCTGCATCGCACGGCGCATCAGGGGGACAAGCCCGGTATCTTCATTCATCAGCACCGCCAGCGCCGCCGCCGTGGTGCCCCCGGGCGAGGTGACATTGACCCGAAGCTGAGTGGGACTTTCTTGTGCGGTTTCCGCCAGTTGTCCCGCCCCGCCCACGGTGGCCCTGGCCAGCCGCATCGCCAGATCGTCAGGCAACCCCTGCGCGACACCGGCCGCCGCCATCGCCTCGATCAGGTGGAAAACATAGGCCGGGCCGGAACCCGACAGCGCCGTGACGGCGTGCATCTGCTCTTCGTCGGTCAGTTGAACCGTCTGGCCCACCGCAGACAGCAGGGATTCGGCCAGCGGCAGATGTGCCTGCCCCGCCGGATTCGCTATCAATGCCGTTATGCCGCGTCCAATGGCGGCGGGCGTGTTGGGCATCGCACGGATCACCGGGGTTTGCGCCCCAAGAACACGGCCATAAAACGCCAGCGGCGTGCCGGCGGCCACCGATATGAACAGCGTATTGCCATTGCCATAACCGGCAAGCATCGGCAGCGCCTGTTCCATCATCTGTGGCTTGACCGCGACCAGCACCACGGCGGGGCTGGCCGGCAGCGGCGCATTCAGATGAACCCCCTGCCCCTGCAGCCAGTCCGATGGGTTGGGATCCTGCACCCAGACCGACGCGGCAGGCAAACCCTGCCCCAGCCAGCCGGCCAGCATCGCTGATCCCATCTTGCCGCAGCCCAGCAACACCAGCCCCCGGCTGTGCAGATCGTTCATATCCATGAATGGTCCCCCGAATTACCGGGGAACAGGTTAGGCGCGACCGTAGGCCTCTGCAATGGCGACCTGCATCGCCTGTTCGGCAGTGTGGTCCGCCCAGGTCACCAGTTGAAACGCCGGGTAAAAGCGTTCGCAGCCACCAACGGCGGTTCCGATCATCTTGTCGATCTGCTCAGGGCTGGCTGTTTGCCCGCCCGCCAGCACCAGACCATAGCGATAGACCATCAGCCGCTGTTCGCGCCAATAGGTGAACGCCCCCGTCCAGCAGATGTCATTGGCCTTGTTCAGCGCCTCGTACAGGCCCGGCAGCTTGTCTTCGGGCGGCTCCATCTCGAATGTGCAGATCAGACGCAGGGTTTCATCATAGGCGGACCAGGCCAGAGTGATGGAATAGGTGCGCCATTGCCCTTCCACCGCCATTGCGATCTGATCATCGGTGACGCGGTCAAAATCCCATTCGTGGTGCTCGGCGATATGTTCGACGATATCGATGGGGTGCAACTCTTCGGTGTGAAGAAAGTCTTCTGCGTATGACATGCCCGGCCTCTTTTGGTTATCGCCCGATGTGGATGGCAGCCCACAAGGCTTAGGTGCCTGCTTTGGTCAAACTGACGAAATGCACGATTGACCTACCAGATATGGTGCTCTGAAGCATGGCAGCGTGTAAAGAGGTGATTTTGTGAAACTTGGGTAACGATCCACAAGATATTGCAGTTGCACAAAGAAAAGGCGCGCCACGAGGGCGCGCCTTTGATCGGAAATGTCAGGGATCAGCCCCTGGACGCGGCCTCTAGCGCGTCAATGCGGGCTTTCAGGGTCTCGTTTTCCTCGCGGGCTTTCTGGGCCATGGCGCGCACTGCGTCGAATTCTTCGCGTGTAACGAAATCGCGATCAGCCATCCAGCGATCAATCCAGCCCTTCATCGCGGTTTCGGCTTCGTCCTTGGCGCCCTGCGCCACGCCCATCGCGTTGGTCATCAACCGCGACATGTCTTCGAAAAACTTGCTTTGGTTCTGCATTCAGACCTCCGGCGTTACGTTCACCTCTTATATGGTTACAGACGGCGCAAGCTCAAGGTTGACTTCGCCTTTCGGCCATGGGCAGGAATGCGGCATGCAGGCGATCATTCAATACCCCGATTTCGACCCCGAGGTCTTCTCGTTCTCCCTCTTCGGGATGGAGCTGGCGCTGCGCTGGTATGCGCTGGCCTATATCGCGGCGCTGTTGCTGGGGTGGTGGCTGGTCGCGCGGCTGATGCGCAGCAACAGCTTGTGGCCAGCAGGCAAGGCCCCGATGACCCCAGCCCAGGTCGAGGAATTGCTGACCTGGGTCGTGGTCGGGGTGATTTTGGGCGGTCGGCTGGGATTCGTCCTGTTCTACAAGCCGGGGCACTATCTGCAGAATCCACAGGAAATCCTGATGCTGTGGCATGGCGGCATGGCCTTTCACGGCGGTCTGCTGGGGGTCACGACAGCCCTGATCCTGTATTGCCGCAAGCATGGGCTGGCGCTTTTGTCGGTCGCGGATGCGCTGGCCGTGGCAACGCCCTGGGGGCTGTTTTTCGGCCGCCTGGCAAATTTTGTGAATGCCGAACTGTGGGGGCGCCCGGCTGACCTGCCCTGGGCGATGGTCTTTCCGACCGACCCGCTGGGGCTGGCGCGCCATCCGTCACAATTATACGAAGCCGCGCTGGAGGGGCTGGTTCTGGGGGTGGTATTGCTGTGGCTGGTTTATCGGCGCGGCTGGCTGAAGGTGCCCGGGCGCAGCGTGGGCACTTTCGTTCTGGGCTATGGCCTGGCGCGATTCTGCGTCGAATACTTCCGCCAGGCCGATGCGCAATTCATCACCCCCGACAACCTGATCGGCTTTGTCATCCATGCCGGTGGCATCGGCGTGACGATGGGCCAGCTGCTGTCGCTGCCCATGGTCGTCTTCGGCATTGTCCTGATCGTGATCGCGCGGCGGCGGGTGTGACACCGCTTGCGGATATCCTTGCCCGGCGCATTGCGATGACGGGGCCGATCACATTGGCCGACTATATGAACGAATGCCTGCTGCACCCTGATCATGGATACTACACAACCCGTGATCCGCTGGGTCGGGCAGGCGATTTCACCACAGCGCCGGAAATCAGCCAGATGTTCGGTGAAATGATCGGCCTGTTCCTGGCTCAGGTCTGGATTGATCAGGGGCGCCCCGCCCCCTTTATACTGGCGGAACCGGGGCCAGGCCGCGGCACGCTGATGGCCGATATCCTGCGCGCCACCCGCGCAGTGCCGGGGTTCAGCGATGCCGCAAGGATACATCTGATCGAGGCATCCCCCATCTTGCGCGCCGCCCAGCGCCAAAGATTGGCCGACCATGACGTGGAATGGCACGAGACGCCGGAAACCCTGCCCGATGCCCCCCTGTTTCTGGTCGCGAATGAATTTTTCGACGCCCTGCCCATTCGCCAGTTTCAGCGTGATGCGGGCGGCTGGCGCGAATGCCAGATCGGGCTGGCGAATGGAAGCCTGGCATTCGGACTGGCCGCCGCCGCGCCGATTGCGGCGCTGGACCACCGGCTTGCTGATACGCACCAGGGTGACATCGTCGAAATCTGCCCCGCCGCTGGCCCGGTGATAGCCGGAATCGCGGCGCGCATCGCCGCCCATGGCGGCATTGCCTTGATCGTTGATTACGGCGGCTGGGGGTCGCTGGGCGACACCTTCCAGGCCCTGCGTGCGCATCACCCCGAAGATCCGCTGGCAAATCCGGGCCTCGCCGACCTGACCGCACATGTCGATTTTCGGGCACTCGCCCGTGCCGCATCCGCACTGCGACACAGCACCCTGACACCGCAGGGCGTCTTTCTGGAACGTCTGGGCATCACCGAACGCGCCCGCCAATTGGCCCTCAGGCTAAGCGGCGATGCGCTGGACAGTCATATTGCCGCACATCGCCGCTTGACCCATCCCCAAGAAATGGGAACGCTCTTTCACGTGCTTGCCCTCTGGCCGATCGGGGCGGCAGAACCGCCGGGAGTCACCCCATGACGCTTGAAATTCTTACTTCTGATGCGCTCTCGCCCCTGCGCCACGGGTTCTTCACCCGCCGCGGAGGGGCATCATCAGGGGTTTTTCACGGGCTCAACTGTGGCCCCGGCTCTAGCGATCTGGCCGAGGTGGTTCAGATCAACCGCGCACGCGTCGCCGATGCGATGCAGGTCACACCCGAGGCCCTGGCCGGGCTGCATCAGGTGCATTCCGCCGATGTCGCCGTGGTGGACAGCCCCTGCACCAGCAAACCGCAGGCCGATGCACTGGTTACGGCAACGCCGGGCATCGCCCTGACCATCCTGACCGCCGATTGCCAGCCCGTGCTGTTCGCCGACAACAAGGCCGGTGTCATCGGCGCGGCCCATGCCGGATGGCGCGGCACCCTTGACGGCATACTGGAGGCCACGCTGGACGCCATGGAAGCGCAGGGTGCACGGCGCGCAGACACCGTTGCGGTGATCGGCCCCACGATCAGCCAGCGCGCCTATGAAGTGGGCCCCGAGTTTTTCGATATCTTCATGGCCGAAGACCCCGGCTTTGCCCGCTTCTTTGCGAATGGCCAGGGCGACCGGCTGCAATTCGATCTGCCCGGCTTTGGCCTGTTCCGTCTGCGCGCGGCAGGCATAGGCCAGGCAGAATGGACGGGGCATTGCACCTATGATGATCCTGTACGGTTTTTCTCATATCGGCGGTCCGTCCACGCCGGCGAAGCCGACTATGGTCGCTTGATATCCGCGATCCGGCTGTAATCAGCGATATTGCCGCAATTTCTGCGCAGGATGGCCGCAAAACGACACAATGACGGCCCCGACCGCGCCGCAATCGTCGCCCATCTTTTATACAGGCCGGTTACGGACCGAGGGACACACAGGTGATGCGGACAAGGCCCTGAAGCGGGCCGCTGCATGTTTGAAGGGGAAAAACGATGTCGAAACGTCGCTGGCTGAATGCCGTGCTGAAAGAAGCCGCCAAGGAAAACGTCGTCCTGCCATGGATGCGCGGAAAGCGGCCACAGCGCGCGGGCATCGGCAAAATCTCGCGCGCGGCACGCGCCTGACGATTCGTTTTAGGCAGTTTTTTGCCGACTCAGCCCTGTTTAACCCCCGTGCGACCCGCGCGGGGGTTTTTGTTTCCGCCGAACTTTGTGGCGAATTGTGGCGTGACTGAAAACCAACCCGATACAATCCGCAGGTCGATCCCGGCATTACAGGTTGCTTTCTCACCAAATCGGAAAAAGTTTTGACAAATTTGGACAGATTGCGGCAGAAGTTAGCCATTAACTGTCCTCTGCAAGATGATCGGTGGGGGCCGATGCAGATGTGACCAGCCTGAAGGACTGTTCGCATGGTATACCCTCGCCACCCCTCCGCAGGTAATGCGGTTACGATCCGGGCTTCAAAAGTCCAACCCTCGATAGCTCGTTCCGACCGGCGCCCTCCGCGCGTCATGCCTCTGACCCGCAGATACGAGGTCGCCGGTCTGACACCCACGGGCGAGATCGAGGAATTCAACCGCGTTGCACCCGCCACAGCCGAATTTGAAGACGCATTCGCCGGTTTCGCCCGCGGCACCATGATTTCCACAGCCGAAGGCCCGGTCGCGATCGAGGATCTTGTGCCTGGCATGATGATCGAAACCATCGACAACGGCATGATGCCGCTGCAATGGGTCGGTTCGATGATGGTATTCCCGGGCTTCCCCGATCTTGAATCAGACTCTGCCAACCTGACCCGCGTGACGGTCGACAGCTTCGGCATGGCCCGCCCCATGCATGACCTGATCCTTGGCCCGCGCGCCCGGATCCTGTTCCGCCACGGCGCATGCCAGTCCAAATTCGGCGCCGAGGCCACCTTTGCCCCGGCCCGTGCCTTCATCGACGGCGACACGATGATTTCAGTGCGTCCGATCACACCGGTGCGCGTGTATCACCTGGCGCTGAAAGGTCAGCAGATCATCAAGGCGAATGGTGTCGAAGTGGAAAGTTTCCACCCCGGTGAATTCCATGAACGCATGATGGACCCCACCACGGCACAGATGTTCCTGGGGCTGTTCCCGCATGTGACGGGCTGGCGTGATTTTGGCACGATGGAATACCCGCGCCTGACCGCATTCGAAATGGAAGAGTTGCGGGCGGCCTGACCGGCCCGCAACTCAAATCAGGCGCGGCTGTTCACGCGCGCCTCAAGCACATCAAAGGGCACGCCCGGTTCATCCTTGGCCACCCGGATCACCAGCGCGGTCTTGACGCTGGCCACGTTATCGGCGGCGGTCAGTTGTTCGGTCAGGAAATTCTGAAAGGTAGAAAGATCGGGCGCCGCGCATTTCAAGATGAAATCAACCTCGCCGTTCAGCATATGGCATTCACGCACCAGCGGCCAGGCGCGGCAGCGCGCCTCGAACGCGGAAAGGTCGGCCTCGGCCTGGCTGACAAGCCCGACCATGGCAAAGACCTGAACTTCAAACCCCAGTTCGCGCGGGTTTACATCGGCGTGATAGCCGCGAATATACCCTGCCTCTTCCAGCGTGCGCACCCTGCGCAGGCAGGGTGGTGCGGATATACCGACACGCTTTGCAAGTTCGACATTGGTGATACGTCCGTCGGCCTGAAGTTCAGCAAGTATCTTGCGGTCGATAGGATCGAGTTTTGATCCGGCCATTCAGTCCTCCGAAGTTTCGCGGATAATACGGTTTGCTTATCGCAAGCGCAATAATATTTCACGAATAGGCAATATCTGTTTTCAATTGTGCTTGCCGCCCGGCCATTTCCGTCAGGCACAGGTTCGCTCTTCCAAGCAGGCGCAGCCATGGCTATATCCGCTGTCACAGGATTTCGAAAGGGCAGCGCAATGGGTGAAACACGGCATAGCCGGCTTTTGATTATCGGATCGGGACCGGCAGGTTATACCGCCGCTGTCTATGGGGCCCGCGCGATGCTGAACCCGGTGCTGATCCAGGGCATCCAGCCCGGCGGCCAGCTGACGATCACGACCGAGGTGGAAAACTGGCCCGGCGACATCGAGGTTCAGGGCCCCGATCTGATGCTGCGGATGGAGGCCCATGCCCGGTCCGTCGGCACCGAGATCATCGCCGATATCATCACCGCGCTGGACCTGTCCAAGCGCCCCTTCACCGCCACCGCCGACAGCGGCACGATCTATACCTGCGATGCGCTGATCCTGGCGACGGGCGCGCAGGCCAAGTGGCTGGGCCTGCCGTCCGAAGAGAAATTCAAGGGCTTTGGCGTGTCGGCCTGCGCCACCTGCGACGGGTTCTTTTACCGTGGCCAAGAGGTCGTGGTGATCGGCGGTGGCAATACCGCCGTTGAAGAGGCCCTGTTCCTGACCAACTTTGCCTCAAAGGTCACGCTGATCCACCGGCGCGACAGCCTGCGGTCGGAAAAGATCCTGCAAGACCGGCTGTTCAAGAACCCAAAGGTCGAACTGCTGTGGAACCATGAAGTGGTCGAGGTGACCGGCACCGAAAATCCCTTGGGCGTCGAGGCCGTGCGCGCCCGTAATGTGCAGACGGGTGAAATCACCGACGTGCCGTGCAAGGGGTTCTTTGTCGCCATCGGTCATGCCCCCGCATCTGAACTGGTCAAAGATATCCTTGAAACCCACATGGGCGGCTATGTCGTGACCAGGCCCGACAGCACTGAAACCTCGATTCCCGGGGTATTTGCCGCGGGCGATCTGACAGATCACAAATACCGTCAGGCCATTACCAGCGCCGGCATGGGCTGCATGGCAGCACTTGAGGCCGAGCGTTTTCTTGCCGAGCAAAACACCGAATAATCTTCCGGTTTTACGCCGATTGACGTGTTTTTCGCCGCAATTGCAAAAAGAACCCGCCTTGCGCTTGAAATTTGTCACAATTCGGGGCTAGGCCACCACCGTGCGGCCGTGCAGGGTGGGCGGTCATTTTTGAATGATAAAAAACTGAGTTGAACACATGCAGATGCCAAATCTTGCTCCGATCCCGGAGCTTTATGTTTCCTATGAAAGCGCACAGAAACTGAAAGTCGAAGCGGGCAACCTGCCCAGCTGGGATCTGACCCCGCGCCAGATTTGCGACCTGGAATTGCTGATGAATGGCGGCTTCAGCCCGCTCAAGGGTTTTCTGAGTCAGGCCGATTATGACGGCGTCGTTGAAAACATGCGCCTTGCCGATGGCAGCCTTTGGCCGATGCCCATCAACCTGGATGTTTCCGAAAAATTCGCCGATACGCTGGAGGTCGGGCAAGATATCGCCCTGCGCGATCAGGAAGGCGTCATTCTGGCCACCATGACCGTGACCGACAAATGGGTGCCCAACAAGGCGCGCGAGGCCGAGATGGTGTTCGGTGCCGATGACAGCGCCCATCCCGCCGTGAACTATCTGCACAATACCGCCGGTGCGGTTTATCTGGGGGGCCCTGTCACCGGCATCCAGCAACCCGTGCATTATGATTTCAAGGCCCGCCGCGACACGCCCAACGAATTGCGCGCCTATTTCCGCAAATTGGGCTGGCGCAAGATTGTCGCCTTCCAGACCCGCAATCCGCTGCATCGCGCGCATCAGGAACTGACCTTCCGCGCCGCCCGCGAGGCACAGGCGAACCTGCTGATCCACCCGGTCGTCGGCATGACCAAGCCGGGCGATGTCGATCACTTTACCCGCGTGCGCTGTTACGAGGCTGTGCTGGACAAATACCCGGCCGCCACCACCACCATGTCGCTGCTGAACCTTGCGATGCGCATGGCCGGCCCGCGCGAGGCCGTCTGGCACGGGCTGATCCGCAAGAACCACGGCGTGACCCATTTCATCGTCGGCCGCGATCATGCCGGGCCGGGCAAGAACAGCCAGGGCAAGGATTTCTATGGCCCCTATGATGCGCAGGAGCTGTTCAAAAAACACGAGGCCGAAATCGGCGTCGAAATGGTTGATTTCAAGCATATGGTTTTCGTGCAGGAAAAAGCCCAGTATTTCCCCGCTGACGAGGTTCCCGAAGGGTCGACCGTGCTGGACATTTCCGGCACCGAACTGCGCCGCCGTCTGGCCGAGGGGCTGGAAATTCCCGAATGGTTCAGCTTTCCCGAAGTGGTGACAGAACTGCGCCGCACCCGCCCGCCGCGCTCCAAGCAGGGCTTTACCGTGTTTTTCACCGGGTTTTCGGGTTCGGGAAAATCCACAATCGCCAATGCGCTGATGGTCAAGCTGATGGAAATGGGCGGTCGTCCGGTGACGCTGCTGGACGGCGATCTGGTGCGCAAGAACCTGTCATCGGAACTGGGGTTTTCCAAGGAACACCGTGACCTGAACATCCGCCGCATCGGCTATGTCGCCTCCGAGATCACCAAGAACGGCGGTATCGCCATCTGCGCGCCGATTGCCCCCTATGCCACGACCCGCCGCGCGGTGCGCGAAGAGATCGAGGCCTTTGGCGCCTTTATCGAAGTGCATGTCGCCACCACGATCGAGGAATGCGAAAAGCGCGACCGCAAGGGCCTGTATAAACTGGCCCGCGAAGGCAAGATCAAGGAATTCACCGGCATTTCCGACCCTTATGATGTGCCGGAAAATCCCGAATTGCGCCTGGAAACCGAAAACGTCGATGTCGACAACTGCGCCCATCAGGTTCTGCTGAAACTGGAACAGATGGGCCTCGTCGCAGGCTGATCAGGCGGCATGACCGAACCAGAAACGCCCCGCTGAACCAGCGGGGCGTTTTTTCATGTTGGCTGAACGGATGGATTATTCAGGCCGCATCATCCGCAGCAACAGCCCGTCTTTCAGGACGTATTGGTGATACAGCGCCGCCAGCGCGTGCAGCCCAGCAATCGCCAGCATGATGTTCATCGCCACCACATGCACATCCCCCAGAAAACCGAACCCCTGGAACCATGCCAGCGCGCCCAGAACAGGCACCGCGAACAACAGCACATACAGCGCCAGATGCGCCAGGCTGGCGGCCCTTTCCATCAGGGGCGAACCGCCTTCGACAGGGGCGGGCGCGCCGTGCACCAGCCGCGCAATCAGCCGCACCGCAACCAGCGCCAATATGCTTAGGCCCACCCAGACGTGAACCACCGGGGTCAGACCTTCGGGTATTTCGCCCTTCAACACGGCGCGCAGCGCCTTGCCCATGTCGTCACTGACGACATAATTTACCGCGATCAGCACGACGATTGCCCAGTGCAATGCAATCTGAAACCTGCTGTATCCTGAAGAAATTTTCATAACTGATGTCCAATGGCGGGGGGGCGGCAAAGACCGGCCCCGAAAAAGCAAGTTACCGGTGCATACCGCACCGGCAACTGCTGACATCCTGTCACATCTTGTGCTTGCGTGCTATCGCGCCACCACGCCAGCACCGCGAAAAAGCGTCGCACCCAGCCTATGGGCGGCCTGTGATCAATGGACGGTCACAGGTGCCAGATCGTGCTGGCGGGCCAGAATGAACGCCATGTTGCGATCCTTGACCAACGCCAGTCGCGTGCCGTTTGCGTCATGCACCGCATACAGGCGCTCAATCCCCATGGCCTGCTCTTGCACATCCTTGGGCAGATCGGCGACCTCGACGGCGCGAATATAGACAATCTTGTCTTCGGCCTCTGGCATGAATTCATATTCAGTATTCATCGTTTTCCCCTTCACTCACTACTGTTTGTTGATCTGGATCGTCTGCACCACCGCATTGGGGGCGGCGCGCTCCAGATCGACATGCAACAGCCCGTTTTCCATCGTGGCGCCGACCACCTCGACACCTTCGGCCAACACGAAAGACCGCTGAAATTGCCGCGCCGCGATACCGCGATGCAGAAAGATGCGTTCGCCGCCATCATCACCTTGATGGCCACGGATCAGTAATTGGCGATCCTCGATCGTGACCGACAGGTTTTCCTCGCTGAACCCGGCGACAGCCAGGGTAATGCGATAACCACGTTCGGACTTTTGCTCGATGTTGAAAGGGGGATAGCCATCCGTCCCGGATTTCGCGTTCCGTTCCAGCAGCCGTTCCAATTGTTCAAAGCCCAGCAAATAGGGATGCGAGCCAAGCGTCAGTTTCGTCATCTTTCAAGTCCTTGACCAAGCGACCTGTTTTCACGGCCCCGGTTCTTTGGCAGCCTGCAGGGAATATGGGTGGCCATAATCGCGGTAACAAGGGCACCCTTCCCGAAACACTTAAAAAGAGGTATGTCTTCCGTCCCGTTCCCACAGCGACTCGGCCCAGGACGCGCATGAACATCGCAAACGAAATGAACAATGAAGACGTCCTGCGGATAAAGCTGGAAGTGCTGCGGCGTGAACATCGCGATCTGGATGCCGCCATTCGCGCGCTGGAAGAAATGGGGCCTGTTGCCGACCAGTTCACGACCCGTCGTCTGAAAAAGCAAAAGCTGACGCTCAAGGACCGCATTGCAGCGCTGGAAGACCAACTGACACCTGACATCATTGCGTAGGCTCCCGATCCGGTTATAGTGCCGCCCTCGAACAGCAGAGGGCGCGATGACGGACGTGAAAGTGGGCATCATCATGGGCAGCCAGTCGGACTGGGCCACCATGAAACATGCCGCCGATATTCTGGATGAACTGGGCATCGCCCATGAAGCGCGGATCGTGTCCGCGCATCGCACCCCCGACCGGCTGTGGGACTATGGCAAAACCGCCGTGTCACGCGGGTTGCAGGTGATCATCGCGGGCGCCGGCGGGGCAGCACACCTGCCCGGCATGATGGCCAGCAAGACGCGGCTGCCGGTGATTGGCGTGCCGGTTCAGACCAAGATCCTGTCGGGCGTGGACAGTCTTTATTCCATCGTGCAGATGCCCAAGGGGTTCCCGGTCGCCACGATGGCAATCGGCGCACCGGGGGCGGCCAATGGCGCGCTGATGGCGGCGGGCATTCTGGCGCTGAACGATGCCGCGCTGGCCGCACGGCTGGATGCCTGGCGCGCCGCGCTGACCGCCTCGATCCCCGACGTGCCGACCGATGACTGAACCGCTGACCCCCGGCGCGGTCATCGGCATTCTGGGCGGCGGGCAGCTTGGCCGGATGCTGTCGGTTGCGGCGTCGCGTCTGGGCTTTGCCTGTCACATCTATGAACCCGCGCCTGAACCGCCCGCAGGCCAGGTGGCGCAGCATGTGACAACCGCCAGCTATGACGATCCCGCCGCCCTGCGCGCCTTTGCCGCCAGCGTTGATGTCATCACCTATGAGTTCGAGAATATCCCGACCGCCGCGCTGGACCTGCTGGAAACGCTGCGCCCGATCCGTCCGGGGCGCGAGGCGCTGCGCGTGTCGCAGGACCGCATGACGGAAAAGTCCTTTCTGGCCGGTCTGGGGCTGGCCGTTGCCCCCTTTGCCGCCGTCGATACCCGCGCCGATCTGGATGCGGCACTGGTGCAGATCGGCACACCGGCGATCCTGAAAACCCGCCGCATGGGCTATGACGGCAAGGGCCAGGCCCGGATCATGGTGCCCGCTGATGCCGATGCCGGTTTCGCGGCGATGGCCGGCGCCCCGGCTGTTCTGGAAGGTTTCGTCGATTTCACGGCCGAGGTTTCAGTGATCGCCGCGCGCGGGTTGACGGGCGAAGTTGCCTGTTTCGATCCCGGCGAAAACGTGCATCTGGGCGGCATCCTGCATACCACCACCGTGCCCGCCCGCCTGCGCCCCGCCCAGCGCAGCGATGCGGTGCTGCTGGCGGCGCGTATCCTGAACGCGCTCGATTATGTCGGCGTGCTGGGGGTCGAGCTGTTCGTGACCCCGCAAGGCCTGATCGTGAACGAGATCGCGCCGCGCGTGCATAATTCCGGCCACTGGACCCAGAACGGCTGTGTCGTGGATCAGTTCGAACAGCATATCCGCGCGGTGGCGGGCTGGCCCCTGGGCGACGGCAGCCGCCATTCGGATATCGAAATGCTGAACCTGATCGGCGATGATATCTTGCAGGTGCCGGACCTTGCGCAGCAGCGCGACACCGCCATCCACCTTTACGGCAAGGCCGAAGCCCGGCCCGGCCGCAAGATGGGCCATGTCAACCGGCGGCTGGGACCGGCGGGTTAGGCCCGCCTGCCCTGCGACACTGACAGCGCGATGCCGCCCAGCACCAGCCGGTTGCGCACCGAATTGGCGGCGAAGGCGATTGTGATCGGCGGAGTGAGAAGGACCTGACCCTAAGAGCGTTGTGGCGCAGGGTCTGTCGAGCATGCATGGGGGTTTCATGAATGAAGGGCATTACAAATTCCAATATAAAACCGGGTTTTGGATATGCTTCATCGCGTCAATGGCAATGCGCTTTCCCCTTAGGCCTACATACCTATCCCAAACGTCGTCCGGCGCCGGCTTTCCTGTAAACCCTTTTCGATAAGGCATTTCATCGAAAATCGAAATGCGATCAGGAAAGCTTGCATGCGTGGCGTCCGACCAATTGTCTGCGACGAACACGCCTACAACTACCCCGCGAACGACCGCCAATACATAGTCTGCGGCCTCAGCGCGATCTTTGGAAATACGCCATGCCAACTGCGTTTGCAGGTATATCGCAGATCGGCTTGAGCGATCTTCCAATCGGTTAATATTGAGAAGAACCAGTTTGTCTTTCGGGGCTTCGCTGATTTCCGGCAAAGCATACTTGTCAACAAGTTCCAGAGCGCTCATCGGGCCCTTTGTTCCGCTGCCATGCCCTCCTTGCACGTTAGAAAGCCCTGCAAAAGCATCAATAAGCGCGGCCTCTACCTCGTAGATTGCCGTATCTGGAATGTCATGGCGATGGATGACATGAACAACTTCCAATCCAGCACTCCTGATTGCCTTGATGCGCGACAACTTTAGCGAAACCGGATCGCTATCTGTGTCCGACTTGCTTATGACCTTGTCGTTTACGTGCGCAAATACACGATTGCCGACTCCTTTACCCACATAGAAAGTCTCGCCATTTCTAGGGTCAATTAGCCTGTAGACATAATTGCCAATCGCTTGAACGACACCTTCAGGAAACTCTGTCAGATGCGACATTAGAAAACTCCTATCATCCTAGATTACTACAAGCATTACCTGAGCATCCCAGTTCGCTACGGCCTGAATTGAGCTAATAAAACTATATTTGATAGGCTCCACCCCCAACCACAACAAAAAAGGGGACCTCGCGGCCCCCTTCTCAGTCTCAACTCTGCGGGCGCAGATTACATCATGCCGCCCATGCCGCCCATGCCGCCCATGTCGGGCATGCCGCCGCCCTGGCCTTTCGGCTCGGGCTTGTCGGCGATCATGGCTTCGGTGGTGATCAGCAGGCCCGCGATGGACGCTGCGTCTTCCAGCGCGGTGCGGGTCACCTTGGCGGGGTCGATCACGCCGAACTTGAACATGTCGCCATATTCTTCGGTCTGCGCGTTGAAGCCAAAGGTCAGGTCGGTGCTTTCGCGGACCTTGCCAGCGACGACGGCGCCATCGACACCGGCGTTTTCAGCGATCTGGCGCAGCGGGGCCTCAAGCGCCTTGCGCACGATGGCAATCCCTGCGTCCTGATCCGAGTTCGCGCCTTTCAGACCGTCCAGCGATTTGCCGGCCTGAACCAGCGCGACACCGCCACCGACGATGACACCTTCCTGAACGGCCGCGCGGGTCGCGTTCAGCGCATCGTCGACGCGGTCCTTGCGCTCTTTCACTTCGACCTCGGTCATGCCACCGACGCGGATCACCGCAACACCGCCGGCCAGTTTGGCGACGCGTTCCTGCAGTTTTTCCTTGTCGTAATCCGAGGTGGTTTCCTCGATCTGGGTGCGGATCTGGGAAACGCGGGCTTCGATCTCGGCCTTTTCGCCATGACCGTCAATGATCGTGGTGTTGTCCTTGGTGATGCTGATCTTCTTGGCCGATCCCAGCATGTCCAGCGTGACATTTTCCAGCTTCATGCCCAGATCTTCGGAAATCACCTGACCGCCGGTCAGAATGGCGATGTCCTGCAGCATCGCCTTGCGACGATCCCCAAAACCCGGTGCCTTGACGGCGGCGATCTTCAGACCGCCGCGCAGTTTGTTGACCACCAGCGTTGCCAGGGCTTCGCCCTCGACATCTTCGGCGATGATCAGCAGCGGCTTTTGCGACTGGATCACGGCTTCGAGCAGCGGCACCATCGGCTGCAGCGACGACAGCTT
>NZ_JBSRVX010000024.1:0-105499 GCF_055134745.1 Actibacterium sp. | reverse complement strand
GATGCGCCAACGCTGTTGCAGAACCTGGTGAATTTCAGCGCGCCGCCGGTCGCCTATGGCACGATCCTCGTGATGACGGCCACGACTTTCATCTTTGGCGGTTTCATGCGCGAGCAGATCTGCATCTATATGTGCCCCTGGCCGCGCATTCAGGCCGCGATGATGGATGAAGACACGCTGACCGTGGCCTATCGTTCGTGGCGGGGCGAGCCGCGCGGCAAGCATCGCAAGGCCGAAGGGGCCGATAAGCTGGGCGATTGCATCGATTGCAACGCCTGCGTGAATGTCTGCCCGATGGGGATCGATATCCGCGAGGGTCAGCAACTGGCCTGTATCACCTGTGCGCTTTGTATCGACGCCTGCGACGATGTAATGACGAAGATCGGCAAGCCGCGCGGTCTGATTGATTACATGGCTCTGACGGACGAGTCGCGCGAACGCGGCGGCCTGCCCCCCAAACCGGCCTGGCGTCACGCCTTGCGCCCGCGCACCATCGTTTACACGGTGCTGTGGTCGGCGGTCGGGGTGGCCTTGCTGGTGGCGCTGTTCATCCGGTCCGATATCGACCTGACGGTATCGCCGGTGCGCAATCCGACCTATGTGATGCTGTCGGACGGGTCTATCCGGAATACCTATGACGTGCGCCTGCGCAACAAGCTGGGCAGCGATCGCGCCTTCGAGGTTACGGTCACCGCAGGGGTGCCGCTGATCGTCACGCTGGAAGGATCGACAGATCAGACCGTGACAGTTCCAGCCGATGCGACGAAACTGCAGCGGGTTTATGTGACGGCGCCTGCCAACAGTATGGCGGCAAAGGCCGAGCGTACCGAAATTCGTATCTGGGCCGAAGATGTCGTGGCCCAGACGCGCGCCTCATCCGATACAGTGTTTAACGGAGCAACCAAATGACAGCCAAGCCACTGACAGGCCGCAAGGTGTTCATCTTTACCGCATCGGCCTTTGCCGTGATCATCGGGGTGAATCTTTATATGGCGTCCCAGGCGATCGGAACCTTTCCGGGGCTTGAGGTTGAAAATTCCTATGTGGCCAGCCAGGAGTTCGATACCCGCCGCGTGGCGCAAAACCGGCTGGGCTGGGTGATCGAGAGCCATTACGAGCGGGGAGAGCTGACGCTGACCTTTCGGGATGCCGACGGCAATGCGGCCCTTCCGCAGAATCTGACCGTTCTGGTGGGCCGCACGACCGAGGCCCGCGATGATATCCGGCCGGAATTCGTGGGCTATAACGGGCGGTTCAGTGCACCGGTTTCGCTGACGCAGGGCAAATGGATGATGCATGTCGATGCCATTGCCGAAGATGGCACGCCATTTCGCCAGCGCATTGATCTTTTCGTGCGGGGATAGTGATGGCGACACTCAGCGCGCCCATATCCGCCTGTCCGGCCTGTTCGGTAACACCGGCGGCACAGGCGCTGGCAACGGCCCCGCAGGTGGGGCAGGTGTTGCTGTCCTTGCCGACGATCCATTGCGCGGGCTGCATATCAGCCGTTGAACGGGGGCTGAACGCTGCACCCGGTGTCAGATCGGCCCGCGTGAATCTGACGTTGAAACGTGTCAGCATCGACGCCGCCCCCGGCGTAACGGCGACCGATCTTATCGCCGCGCTGGATGCGCTGGGGTATGAGGCGCACGAGCTGGACGCAGGCACATTGTCCGCCACCGCGACCGACCGCGCCGGGCGCGATCTGCTGATGCGTCTGGCCGTGGCTGGCTTTGCCATGATGAATGTCATGCTGTTGTCGGTGGCCGTCTGGTCGGGGGCGACGGATGCCACACGCGATCTGTTCCACTGGGTGTCGGCGGCCATCGCCCTGCCGACAATCGCCTTTTCCGCCCAGCCGTTTTTCCGCAATGCGTTCACCGCGCTGCGGGCGGGGCGGTTGAACATGGATGTGCCGATATCGCTGGCCATCGGCCTGGCGGGTGCGATGTCACTGTATGAAACCATGCAGCACGGCCAGCACGCCTATTTCGATGCTGCGCTGTCGCTGACGTTTTTCCTGTTGGCGGGGCGCTGGCTGGATCACCGCACCCGCGCCGTGGCCCGGTCTGCGGCACAGGAACTGGCCGCGCTGGAAGTGCCGCGCGCCATTCGCCTGACGGCCGAGGGCGAGGAAACCGTGGCGATCGCCGATCTGGCCGCCGGCGATATCCTTCGTGTGCGTCCCGGTGCCCGTGTGCCGGTGGACGGGGTGGTGACCGAGGGCCAGACCGAGATCGACCGATCCTTGCTGACTGGGGAAACCCTGCCGGTTTTCGCCATGCCGGGCATGGCGCTGAACGCAGGAGAGATCAACCTGACCGGCCCGATAAGCCTGCGCGTGATCGCCGCCGGGCGCGACAGTTCGCTGCACCGGCTGGCAGATCTGGTGGCGATGGCCGAGATTGCCAAGAACCGATACACATCGCTGGCGGATCGTGCCGCGCGGATCTATGCACCGGGCGTGCATCTGCTGGCGGCGGTGGCCCTTGCGGTGTGGTGGGCGATATCGGGCGATCTGCGTCTGGCGTTGAACATCGCGGTGGCTGTGCTGATCATCACCTGCCCCTGCGCGCTGGGGCTGGCCGTTCCGGCGGTGACCACGGCGGCCTCGGGGCGGCTGTTCCGGCGCGGGATGCTGATCAAGCACGGCACGGCGCTGGAACGACTGGCCGAGGTGGACACCGTGGTGTTCGACAAGACCGGCACCCTGACGCTGGGTATGCCACAAGCCACCAACCTGGCGGATCATCCGCGCGAGGTGACCGCCATCGCCCTGGCGCTGGCCGAGGCATCATCGCATCCGTTGGCGCAGGCGTTGGCGCGGGCCGCACGGGCGGCAGGACTGCGCCCGGCCAGCCTGAATGGCCTGAAAGAGGTGCCGGGATACGGGATCGAAGGGATATGGGCCGGGCAGGTTGTGCGCCTTGGGCGCGCCGAATGGCTGGGGGCCGCGCCGGGCGCCATGACCGCCGCATGGTTGCGCATCGGTGACGCGGCACCGCTGGCCTTTACCTTTGCAGATACACCGCGCCCGGGCGCGCGGCAGGCCATTGCGGCGCTGAAGGCGCAGGGCATGGCGGTGCATCTGATATCAGGCGATTCCGCAGGCCCGGTGGCGGCGCTGGCGGCTGAATTGGGGCTGGATCATTGGCAGGCGGGTGCGCTGCCCGCCGACAAGGCAGATTTCATTGCCGAACTGACCGCCCAGGGACACCGGGTGCTGATGGTGGGCGACGGGCTGAACGATACGGCCGCACTGGCGGGGGCGCATGTGTCGATCTCGCCAGCCAGCGCATTGGATGCGGCGCGGGTTGCATCGGATATCGTGCTGATGGGCACAGACCTGTCACCCTTGCCCGATGCGGTGGTGACCGCGCGCAGCGCCACCCGGCGCATCCGTGAGAATTTCGCCATCGCGGCAGGCTATAACCTGATCGCGGTGCCGGTGGCCCTGTTGGGTTTTGCCACGCCGCTGGCCGCAGCGCTGGCGATGTCGGTCTCGTCGATCACTGTATCTTTGAACGCATTGCGGGTAAGATAGGGTCATGCAAATTCTGGCTTATCTTATTCCGGTGTCGCTGCTGTTGGGAGGGCTGGGTCTGGTTGCGTTCTTCTGGGCGCTGCGCAGCCGGCAGTTCGATGACCCCGAAGGCGACAGCCGTCGCATTCTGAGCCCCGATTGGGACGATCACCCCCGCCCCTGACCGCTTGCGGACAGCCGCCCGGTTCGGGTCATCGTTCTTATTGCTGCGCCCCGTTCGGGGCGCAGGCTGCGCTGCGCGCGAGTATTTTGACCAAGAAGATGAGGGGTCACGACGAGGGGCCGAAGGCGGTGCAATCGGTGCCGCGGGCCTGCAGGCGGCGGCAGGCGAGTGCGGCCTCTTCCTGACTCATGCCGACAAAGTTGGCCTCGTATCCGCGGCTGGTCTGGCTGACCTTGCGCAGGGCGCCATCAAGCGTGCCGAGTTCCTTGAGGGCGGTTTGCAGCAATTCGCGTTCGGCCTGATAGCGTGAGTTATAGCGCCCCACGGTAATTCCCCAATAGCGACCACCCGAACTGGACATGCGGGTGACAACCTCTGGCGCTGTATCGGGTTGCGGCTGCGCCGGGGCGGATTTTTCAACCGATGCCAAGGCAATCTGCGTTGGGCGAAGGCGCGGAGCCGACATGGGGACGGAAACGGACTCAGCCGTGTTTTCGGCCATTGCGACGGGGGCAGGGGGTTGCGCGGCGGGGGCGGTGCCGGTTTCAGGGCGAAGCGCCGGAACCGGAACCGCCTGCAGAACGGCGGCCGAGGCGATTTGGGCCGGTTCGGGCTGATCCGGCGTTGCCTGGTCCGCGGGGGCGTTGGCCTCTTTGATCGCGTCAAGAATACTGCCCTGCATTGCCACCAGCATTTCCTTGGGCGGATTGACTGCCGGGCGGGAGGGCGGCACCGGCGAGCGGGTCAGGCTGGTCGCGACAGTGATGGTCTTGGGACCGGAGTCGCTGCCCTTGCCCATATAGGGGGGCGGGGTGGTTGGCCGTGCGGCCACGCGGGTCGGGGCCTTGCGAAAGCCCAGATCCAGCAGTTCCACGACCTTGGCATTGCGCGAGGCCGAGCTTTGGCCGCCAAAAACGGTTGCGATGATCCTCTTGCCGCCGCGTTCGGCCGATGCCACCAGATTGAAGCCGGCGGCGACTGTATAGCCGGTCTTGATGCCATCGGCGCCGTTATAGCTGCCCAGGAACCGCCGATTCGAACTGCGGACTTCCTTGATCCCGGCATCGGTCTCGACGCGAGAGAACATGTTGTAATATTGCGGATAGTCATAGAACAGGTGCCGCCCCAGCGTCGTCATGTCGCGCGCTGTCGACAAATGCCCCTGCTCGGTCAGGCCGTGGGCATTGCGAAAGGTAGAGCGGCTCATGCCGAGGGCCTTGGCGGTGCGGGTCATGCGCCGGGCAAAGGCGGCTTCGGAACCTTCCAGCGCCTCGCCGATCGCGGTTGCGGCATCATTGGCCGATTTGACGGCGGCCGCGCGCAGAAGATAGCGGAACTGGATCTTCTGGCCTGCTTTCAGCCCCAGTTTCGACGGTGGTTCGGCGGCGGCGTTCCGGGAAATCGTGACCATCGTATCTTCGGAAATTTCGCCGTTCTGGATCGCCTCGAAGGCGATATACAGCGTCATCATCTTGGTCAGGGATGCCGGATGCAGCCGGGCATCGGCATTGCTTTCATATAGAACCTCGCCAGTGCGCGCATCGACCACGTAACCCGCATAGGGGGCGGCGACAGCGCGCAAGGGCAGCGCTGCCAACAGCAGGATTGCGAACAGGATTCGAAGCCGGATACGGGCGGACTGCCCCTGTGGGTTTCGCACGGTGGTTGCCTTTTTACTGCCTCGGCCCGCCGGATTTTTCCGGTCGGTTCTTTTTGTTTCATTCAGCTTAGCATAGACAACCGCCGCACAAAACACCTGATTTTCAATGTCTTTCAGACGATCAGTGTGGCAGCAAAGATATAGCGTGGGCCATAAGGCCAGCCACAATATATCAGGTCAGGCGGTCGACAAGGTTTGTCAGGTCGGCAAGGCCGCGAATTTCGTGAAACCTGTGATGTTCCGCTGGCCGTTCGGCATGTTCCAGCACCCATGTCAGATCATGGGGCACGAATACGCCCCAGGCGCCGGCCTGAAGCGCGGGGATGACATCAGAGCGCAGCGAATTTCCCACCATCATCGCACGCGCCGCCCCGTCGCCGTGGCGGGCGAAAATTCCGGCATAGGTCCGGGCCGTCTTTTCCGACACGATCTCGACCCAGTCGAACAGTTCTCCCAGTCCGGATTGGGCCAGCTTCCGTTCCTGATCCAGAAGATCGCCCTTTGTGATGACCAGCAGACGGTGATCATCGGACAGTTTTTCAATGACAGGGCGCACATGGGGCAGCAGTTCAATCGGGTGTTGCAACATGTCCTGACCCGCCGCCAGAAGCTGTGCGATGACATGTGCCGGAACCTGTTCGTGGGTTACCTCGATGGCGGTTTCGATCATCGACAGGACGAAGCCCTTTATGCCATAGCCATAATGCCCCAGGTTGCGGCGTTCTGCAGCCAAAAGCCGCTCCATCAGGTGATCGGGTTCGGTGAAATCGGCCAGAAGTTCGGCGAATCGATCCTGGGTCAGGCGAAAGAATTGTTCATTCTGCCACAGGGTATCATCTGCATCGAAGCCGATCGTTGTCAGCGCGCGGGTCAAATTGCCGATCCTTTGCATGAGTCCGGGGCGCTGGGCGGGTCCCCCCTTTTCACGCGCCCCATCTAGCATATATATCTGTGCGAACAGCGAAACCATTTGAAATGCGGGGTCTGGGTTTGGTGATCCACCATGCACCGGTCATGTCCGACAAGCCGGGTGACAATGACAGTGATGCCAGTGTCATCACCAAGACGCGCCCGAAAACGGCGCGCCCGCCGTTGTACAAGGTGCTGATCCTGAACGACGACTATACGCCGATGGAATTCGTCGTGCATGTGCTGGAGCGGTTCTTCAACATGTCGCACGCGCAGGCCTTCGAATTGATGCTGACCGTTCACAAGAAAGGCCTTGCCGTTGTCGGTGTTTTTTCGCACGAGGTGGCCGAGACAAAGGTGGGCCAGGTGATGGATTTCGCCCGCCGCCATCAGCACCCGTTGCAGTGCACCATGGAAAAGGAATAAGGCGCCCTGCGCGCCGCTCATGCCTGACAGCCGTCTTACCCTTGCGCTGGAATCCGGTATGGTTGTCTTGCCGGATGATGGCGTCATTGCCGTTTTTCGTCCGTCGGCCGGTGCTGACCTGTCTGCGCTGCCGCAAAAGCGGGTGCAGGTGATTCAGGGCTTTCGCCCGGATTACGATGCCTGGGCCGGGCGCGGCTATCATTGTGTCACCAAAGCCGATGCCAGCTATGCAGCGGCGCTTGTTTGCGTTCCGCGCGCCAAGCAACAGGCCCGCGCGCTGATCGCGCAGGCGATCACGTTGACTGCGGGCGGGCCGGTTCTGGTGGACGGGCAGAAAACCGACGGGATCGACAGTTTGCTGCGCGACTGCCGCAAGCTGGGGCAGGTTGGCGCGCCCCTGTCAAAGGCGCATGGCAAATTGTTCAGTGTAAGTGGCGATCCGGCTGCGTTTCTGCCGTGGATGCCCGAGGTCACGCATTTGCAGGCCGGGTTCACGACCATACCAGGCGTGTTTTCCGCAGATGGTATCGACAAGGGATCGGCCCTGTTGGCAGCGAGCCTGCCGGCCGGTCTGAAGGGGCGGGTGGCCGATCTGGGGGCGGGCTGGGGATATCTTTCGGCGCAGGTATTGTCGCGCTGTCCGGCCATAAAAGAACTGCATCTGGTCGAGGCCGAACAGGCTGCGCTGGATTGCGCGCGCCTGAACGTGGCCGATCCACGCGCAAGATTCCACTGGGCCGATGCCACGACATATGCCCCTGGGGTGACCCTGGACGCGGTGGTCATGAACCCGCCGTTTCACACATCGCGGGCGGCTGATCCGGCGCTGGGGGCGGCCTTTATCATCGCTGCGGCGCAGATGCTGGCACCCTCTGGCCAGTTGTGGATGGTTGCGAACCGTCACCTGCCATACGAGCGCAGCATCGCCGAACATTTCCGCGACATGGCCGAGGTGGCGGGCGATGCTTCGTTCAAGATTCTGCGGGCTTGCCATCCGCTGCGCCCAACTCGCCCGCGGCAATGAATCGCTTTAACCTTACCCCGAAGAATCAGGAGCAATATCCATGAGCTTTTCCATCGCGGGCAAGACTGTCATCGTTACCGGCGCGGCCAATGGTGTTGGCCTGTCGATCGCACGCCATTTCGCGGATCAGGGCGCCAATGTGATGTTCGCCGATATGGACGAAGCCCGTCTGGTGGCCGAGATCGGCGAAGAAGCCGGGCAAGAGGGCAATATTCGCTATTTCGCCGGTGATCTGCGCGAAAGGCTGACAATCGCGAACCTGCTTTCCGCCACGATTGATGCCTTCGACCGGGTGGATATCCTGATCAATGCCAGCCGGCAGATGCTGGTTTCCGACCCGCTGAACCCGGATGATGATGCGGTAGAGCAATTGTTGCAGCAGAACCTGCTGGCCAGTTTGCGTCTTAGCCAGGTGATCGCCAAGCGCATGATCCGACAGGCCGAAGAGGCCGGTCAGGAAGACGGCTCTGCGGGCTGCATCGTGAACATTTCGTCGATCGCCGCGCGGCGCACTCATCCGGAATTGCTGGGCTATTCCATCAGTTGCGCTGCGCTGGATCAGATGACGCGGTCGCTGGCGGTTGCGCTGGCGGCGAATCGCATCCGCGTGAACGCGGTGGCCTTTGGATCGGTGCTGAGCGCCAGCCTGCAAGGGGCGTTGAAAGAACATTCAGACTATCGCGCCGATATCCGCGCGCATACGCCCCTGTCGCGGATCGCAAGCGCGGATGAATTGACGGAAACCGTGCAATATCTGGCGTCGGACGCCGCGGCCTTTGTCACCGGACAGATCGTGACAGTGGACGGCGGCCGGACCCTTCTGGATCCGGTCAGCGCCCCGGCCCATTAATTTTCGGGGTATTGGGCGGCGCATGCGGCCAGTTGAATACTGGCCAAGCGGTGCAATTCCACCTGTTTGGCGCGCAGGCCGTCCAGCTTGGCCTTTTCTGCCTTCAGGTCGATGGCTACGGGGGTTTCTATCGTTTCGGTTTCGAACGTGTCGCAGAACACCAAGCCCGATGTCACGGTGCGATTGCCCTCTTGACGGCTGCCAAGGCAGAACTGCACGGTTGGGCGGATGCGTTCTTCGCGCTGAATGGCATAGCCGCGCGCGATGTTCTGTTCGGTTTCCGTTATCAGCGCCGACACCACGGAAAGGTCGCGCGTAGCGGCGCGGTCACATTGCTGGCGCTGGGTGGCGCAGGCGGCCAGCGGTAAAAGCAGAAGCAGGACAAGGCGGCGCATGGATGACTCCGGCAAGGGTTTCATCACATATAGGATTGTCACGGCGGGCGACAATTCACTAATGCGGTACTGGCAGCAAATTGCTGAAACTGCTAGGCCAGAGCCGCAACAGGACGAGGCCCCGATGACCCTTTCATTCGACTGGAACAAGACCCGCGCGGCTGGCTGGTTTCGCACCCTGCGCGACGATATCGTGACAGCCTTCGAAACATTGGAAGACAATCACGTGACCGGGCCACTGGCCGATCAGCCTGCGGGCAGGTTCGTGGTGACGCCAACCACGCGCAAATCCGACGATGGCACCGATGCGGGCGGCGGGTTGATGAGCGTGATGCGCGGCGGGCGTGTATTCGAAAAGGTCGGTGTGAACGTGTCCACAGTTCATGGCACGCTGGGCGCGCGGGCGCAGGCGGCCATGGCCGCGCGCGGCGTGCCAGGAATGGACAGCGATCCCCGGTTCTGGGCCAGCGGGATCAGCCTTGTGGCCCATATGCAAAACCCCCATTGTCCGGCGGTGCATATGAATACGCGGATGTTCTGGACCCCGCATGCCTGGTGGTTCGGCGGCGGGTCGGATCTGAACCCCTGTATCGAATATGCCGAAGATACCGCCCACTTTCACGCGATACAGCAACAGCATTGTGACCGGCACGACCCGGCCTATTACCTGCGGTTCAAGGCATGGGCCGATGACTATTTCTTTGTGCCGCACCGGGGGCGGGCGCGTGGGGTTGGCGGGATATTCCTGGACGATCACAACACCGGCGACTGGGAGGCGGATTTCGCCTTCATACAGGATGTGGGGCGGGCGTTTCTGCCAGCCTTCGTGCCACTGATCGAAAAACGCCGGATATCGCCCTGGGATGCCGGTCACAAGGACGCGCAGCTGATCCATCGCGGTCTCTATGCCGAATATAATCTGGTCTATGATCGCGGCACCAAATTCGGGCTGGAAACCGGCCATGATGCCGACGCGGTGCTGATGAGCCTGCCGCCGCTGGCCAAATGGGTCTAGGATCGGGGCGGTTGCGATGATGTGGCCAGTGTGGCGGTGATGTTCGGTCTTCCCGTCGAGGCACTGGCCGGTTTCGCCCTGACTTCGGTCATCATCGAACTGACGCCGGGGCCGAACATGGCCTATCTGGCTGTGGTCGCGGCAACGCGGGGGCGGCGGCTGGGTTATGCGGCCGTGGCCGGTGTGGCGCTGGGGTTGGCGATTGTCGGGCTGGCGACGGCGCTGGGGCTGGCGGCGGTGATCTCGGCCTCGCCGGTCATGTACCAGATCCTGCGCTGGGGCGGGGTCATTTATCTGTTATGGCTGGCCTGGGACGGCTGGCGCGATGCCGATGGCGAAATGGAAGCCGCGCCCGACGGTGCCGATATGGCACGCTTTTTCCGCCGTGGTCTTGTGACCAATCTGCTGAACCCCAAGGCGGCGGTTTTCTATATAGCGGTTCTGCCGGGTTTTGTGGTGCCAGACGGGCGGGTGGTTGAACAGACGCTGCTGTTGTCGCTGATCTATGTGCTGGCCGCGACGGTGATCCATGCGGCGATCGTCACCCTTGCCGGCGCGGCGCGGACCCTGCTGCTGGACGAGCGGCGCAGCCGGATCATCCGGCGCGCGCTGAGCGTGGCGCTGGCCCTTATCGCGCTCTGGTTCGCTTGGAAAACCCGGGGCTGAGGGCCGGTTCAGGGTCGGAATGGCGTGCGAGGCTAGAACCTGTCCAGCAGACGTTTGAGATAATCGCGCTCTGCCTCGGGGCGGCTTTGATCGGCTGAACGGCGGCGGATTTCATCCAGCAATTTGCGCGCCCGCCCATATACATCTTCGCCTTGCAGCATGTTTTCATCGGTGCCAAGTCGCCCCAGCGCCCCCAATTCGCGCCCCAGCGGATCGCGCGGCATGCCACGGCTATCGCTTCCCATCGCGCGACCCTGCTGGCCGGGTTGCTGGTCTTGTTGCAACTGGGCCAGCGCGTCGCCCAGATCGCGGATGCCGTCGCGCAAGGCGTCCATTGCCTGCGCCTGACGATCCAGTGCGCCGGGTATGTCATTCTGGCGCAGCGAATCCTCGGCCTGTTCCATCGCCCGGCCGGCACGATCCAGCGCCTCGCGGGTGGCCTGGCCTTCGGCCCCGCCAATGCCTGGCAGGCCCTGCTGCTGGCGTTGCAATTCATCGCGCAGCGCCTGCTGGCGGTCAGCCAGCGATTGTTGCTGTCGTTCGCCCGGTGACTGGCCCTGTTGCTGGCCATCGCCCTGACCACCTTGCTGCTGGCCCTGTCCCGGGCCATTCTGGCCGCCGGGATTGAACTGTTCCTGCAGATCGCGGAAGGCATCATCGGACAGGTCCTGTTGGTCGCGCAACGTTTCCGACAGCCCCTGCAGCGCCTGCTGGCCCTGCCCCTGTCCGCCGCCCTGGCCCTGAGTGACCTGCATGTTTTCCATCATCTGCGCCAGTTGATCCATCAGCGCCTGGGCCTCGGCCATGCGGCCTTGCTCCATCAGTTCCTGGATCTGGTCCAGCATCTGCTGCAACTGGTCGCCGGTGATCTGCTGCATGTCCTGATTTTGCGCCTGCTGCTGATCGTCGGGCTGCGGGTTCTGCGCCAGTTGGCGCAGATAGTCATCCATCGCCTCGCGCAGCTCCTGCATCAGGTCGGCAATTTCGGCATCGCTGGCGCCGTTGCGCATGGCCTCGGACAGCCTGTCTTGCGCACGTTTCAGCCTTTCGCGGGCGTCAGACAGGTTGCCGTCTTCGATCAGGGTGGCGATGTCCCACAGCACCTGTGCGATTTCGTCCTGCTTTTCGGGGGTCAGGGTATCGGCAATGCCTGTCTCAAGCCGCCGGATCGCCACGCGCAATTGCAGATAGGCGCGGGGGTCGCGGAAGATGTCATCGGGTTGATAGCTGATCGCGCGCAGCACCTGCGCCACCTGCGGCCCGTTGCCGCGCGCCCAAAGCAGATCGCGGCGCTGTTCGATGATCGCCTTGGCCAGCGGATCGAAAAACCGCCGCCCCGGCAAGATCACCGGTAAGGGCTGGGTCTGCCCCGACTGGCCGCGTGCATCCGTGACAGCCAGCGTGATCTGAACAGGCAGGCCCGCCCATGGATGTTGCGACAGGTTATCCACCAGCGTTTCGGTGAACGCATCGCGCGCGCCCGAGATCGGCATAGGCAGGTCCAGCACCAAAGGCGCACGCGCATCGGGTTCGGTGGCCAGCCCGAAAAGGCGTGTCACCCCGTTCAAATCCAGTGTAATCGTGGCATTTCCCGCGACGACGCCATAATCATCGCCTGCGGTAAAGGGTTGCTGCATCTCGCCATTGGCGGGGCGCCCCATCTCGCCGGCAAAGTCCACGACCGGGGCGGTGTCGGGGGTAATCGTCACGCTCCAGCGCCGCCCACCCGGGCCGTCGATATCGATCAGCCCGTCTTTGGTGATGTCAAAGCTGGGGGCCATGTCATTTTCGCCGGTCGTGCCGCCGGAAACGGTTTCGTCAACCTTGAGCATGCCGGGTGCGCCATAGAACCGAAGCACCACGCGGCTTCCCAGCGGGGCCGCCAGTTCGCCCGCCGCGATGTCGTTCAGATACAGTGTGGGTTTCCCGGTATAGGCAGGGGGCTCTACCCAGCCTTCCCAAGCGGGGCCGCTGGCGAGTGCGGCGGCGGGTCCGGCGGCCGTGCCACCGATTTCCGCCACCCGCCACAACGACCCGAAGGCAAGCGCCGCGACAAAGCCGATCACCGCGACATAGCGCAATCCGAACGGATCATTACGCGAAAGTCGCAGATCGGGCCGGGCCGGGCGCACGGCGCGCAGGCTGTCGGCAACGCGGCGCATATGCAGCTGCCAGACCGCCTGCGATGCCGGGTCGGTGGCGCCGATGGCTTGTTGATCGGTCAGCGCCGTAATGCTGCGTCCGGGCAGGGTACTGTCCAGCCGGGCAAGGGCCTGTGCCGCATCAGGCCAGCGAAACCGGCGCAACCCCCAGGCCAGACTGCCCGCCAGCCCCGCGCCTGCAACACCAAATGCACCCCACAGCGCCCAGGCTGACAGATGATCCTGCACACCGAAGGCAAGCAGCGCCAGGACCGCCAGGGCGATGGTCCAGAACGGCCAGAATGCCTGGGTGGCGCGTTCGGCGACCATACCCATTTGCGTCAGACGCAAGGGGCGGATCAGCGCGCGCAGCGCGGTTTCACGGGTGCGGTCGATGCCAGTCATGCTCCTGTCCGGGTGCGACTTGGGCACAGGCGCCGGTCACAGCCATTCAGGAATGGTATCGCGGTTTATGATCTCGTCAAAGCTTGGCCTTGCCCGAATGACGGCGAATTGATCCCCATGCACCAGAACTTCGGGGATCAGGGGGCGGGTATTGTATTCCGACGCCATGACCGCGCCATATGCGCCCGCGCTGCGGAATGCCACAAGGTCATCGGGCATCAGTATCGGCATCAGGCGGCTCTTCGCAAAGGTGTCGCCTGATTCGCAGACCGGGCCGACCACGTCATAGCGTGCGGGATCCAGACCGGGGGCCGGTTCCACCACCGGAACGATGTCATGATGCGCGCCATACATCGACGGGCGCACCAGATCGTTCATGGCGGCATCCACGATCAGAAAATCGCGCCCCTCACCGTGTTTCACGTAAATGACCGATGCCACCAGCACCCCGGCATTTCCCGCGATCAGGCGTCCGGGTTCTATCTCGATCTCGCAATCCAGATCGCCCAGAACCTCTTGCACCAACTGGCCGTATTCGATGGGCAATGGCGGCGCCGTATTGGCGCGTTCATAGGGGATACCCAGCCCGCCCCCCAGATCAAGGCGGCGGATATCATGACCATCGGCGCGCAAGATGCGCGTCAGTTCGGCCACCTTCAGATAGGCCTGCCGGAACGGTTCCAGATCGGTCAGTTGCGATCCGATATGCACGTCGATGCCGACCACCGCCAGCCCTGGCAAGGCGGCGGCTTCGGCGTAAACGGCGCGCGCGCGCGCGATCGGAATGCCGAACTTGTTTTCCGATTTGCCGGTGGCGATCTTTTCATGGGTCTTGGCATCGACATCGGGATTAACCCGGATCGTGACCGGCGCCACGACACCCAGCGACAGGGCCACTTCGTTCAGGGCCAGCATTTCAGGCTCTGATTCAAGGTTGAACTGGCGGATCCCACCCAGCAGGGCCGCGCGCATTTCGTCGCGGGTTTTGCCGACGCCGGAAAATACGATCTTGTCGCCCGCAAAGCCGGCTGCGCGGGCACGGGCATATTCACCACCCGACACCACATCGACCCCCGCGCCAAGGCCCGCCATCAGCCGCAGTACTGCCTGATTGGAATTGGCCTTCATGGCATAGCAGATCAGATGATCCATGCCTGCCAGAGCCTCGTCAAACAGGCGGTAATGGCGGGTCAGAGTTGCCGTGGAATAGCAATAGAACGGCGTGCCGACCTGCGCGGCGATGCGGGGCAGGGGCACGTCTTCGGCATGCAGGATGCCATTGTGATACAGAAAATGATCCATGCCCCGCGCTTTAGCACAAGCGTGGGGCAATGCAATTCACATGGCGGGCCGGGCGCAACGCAGCCCGCCCATGCCTGGGGGTTAAATCACTGGCTGCCGGGGGGTCAGGTCCATAACAGCCAATCTGGCGACGCGGATTTGAACCCGAATTTCGGGGCCGGGCGCCCGTTTGGCAGCGGATCAATGCGCAGGCGTGTCAGCCGCATGAAGGTGATCAGCCATTTGCCCTCTGTCAGTGCGTATTCTTCTTCGTAATGGCCATAGCCCTTGAAGCCGCGATGGCCGGGCACCTCGCGCACCTCGGTGCCTTCGGGCCATTCCACGTAATCCTCCATCGCCCAGATCGCGCGGGCCTTGCTGGCCGTCTGGAAGGTGATTTCGGGCATATGGCAGTGATGGACGGAGATCGCGGTTTGCAATCTGGTCGAGACGCCATTGACGAACACGCTGACATCGGCCCCCGGCGGCGCAGAACCAAAGCCCTCGAATGTTGCATCCGGGCGATACAGCGTTGGCAGGCGGTCCCAAAGCTTGGTGTCGATATAGCGGCAATAGCGGGCCTTGAGATCGCAGATCTGGCGGCGCGCTTCGGACCGTGCTTCATCCTTCGTCATTGGCATGATCTTCTCCCTGTGTCTTGGTCTTTACAGCCCGACGGCCACTGTTACAGGCCCGGCATTCACCCCCGCGCTTGCCCCGGTGCTGATGCCGCCAGACCCGACGCTGACCCCGACGCCCAGGCGCGGTTTCAACGGGGGGCCATCGGCGCCGCAGGCGGCAAGGGCTGCGGCGGCCAGGATCAGGATCAACTTCATTTCAGGGTCTCCTGCCAACGGGCGATCTGGGCGCGCACCTGCGCCGGTGCCGTGCCGCCATAGCTGGTTCGGCTCGCGACCGAGTTTTTCACGCCCAGCACGGCGAATACGTCATCCGTAATTGCAGCGTGAACACCCTGCATTTCGGCCAGCGTCAGATCGGGCAGATCGCAACCCTTTTTCTCGGCCATGGCCACCAGCGTGCCGGTGACATGATGCGCCTCGCGGAACGGCATACCCAGCGCGCGGACCAGCCAGTCGGCCAGATCGGTGGCGGTCGAAAAGCCGCTGGCTGCCGCGCGTTCCAGTGCGGGCACATTGGCCGTCATGTCGCGCACCATGCCCTCCATCGCCGCCAGGGCCAGCATCAGGTTGTCGGCAGCGTCAAACACCTGTTCCTTGTCTTCCTGCATGTCCTTTGAATAGGCCAGCGGCAGGCCCTTCATCACCATCATCAGCGCGACATTCGCGCCGAATATCCGCCCGATCTTGGCGCGGATCAGTTCGGCGGCGTCGGGGTTCTTTTTCTGCGGCATGATGCTGGAGCCGGTCGAAAACCGGTCCGACAGGGTGACGAAACGAAACTGGGCCGAGGACCAGATCACCAGCTCTTCGGCGAAGCGCGACAGGTGCATGGCGCAGATGCTGGCCGCGGCCAGAAATTCCAGCGCGAAATCGCGGTCCGATACTGCATCCAGCGAATTGGCCATCGGGCGGTCAAAGCCCAGTGCGGTGGCCGTCATATGCCGGTCGATCGGAAAGGATGTGCCGGCCAGCGCCGCTGCCCCAAGGGGGGATTCGTTCATCCGCGTGCGGGCATCGGCAAACCGGCCCATATCGCGGGCGAACATTTCGACATAGGCCATCATGTGATGGCCCCAGGTCACCGGCTGTGCGGTTTGCAGATGGGTAAAGCCGGGCATGACCCAATCGGCCCCGGCATCGGCCTGCGCCAGCAGCGCCCGCATCAGGGCGCGCAGGCCCGTGATCGCCGCATCTGCCTGATCGCGCACCCAAAGGCGGAAATCGGTGGCGACCTGATCGTTGCGTGACCGCGCGGTATGCAGACGGCCCGCCGGTTCGCCGATCATATCCTTCAGCCGCGCCTCGACATTCATGTGGATGTCTTCAAGTGCGGTGGAAAAGGCGAACTGACCGCCCTCGATCTCTGACAAGACCGTGAGCAGACCTTCCCGGATCGCCTTTGCATCGCTATCAGTGATGATGCCCGTCTGGGCCAGCATCGCCGCATGGGCGCGGGAGCCTTCGATATCCTGCCGTGCCAGCCGCTGATCGAACCCGATCGAGGCATTGATCGCCTGCATGATCGCGTCCGGTCCGGCGGCAAAGCGCCCGCCCCACATGGCGTTGGATGTGTCTTTGGTCATGAACAACCCCTTCGGAGGGAATATGCGCCTGCTTCGTCTGATCGTCCTTTATACGGCCCTTGCGTTTGGTGCAAATGCCGCCCTTGCCGATACCACGGCACTGGAGGCCCTGCGCGACGGCAGTTTGCGCAAGTTGTCGTTCCACGCGCAGCCAAAACCGCTGCCGGACGTGACGTTTTTGACCCTCGACGACAGCCCGCAGCGCCTGAGCGAGCTTTACGGAAAGTATATGCTGATCAATTTCTGGGCCACATGGTGTGATCCGTGCCGCCGCGAAATGGCTGGCCTGAACCGGCTGCAACTGGAATTGGGCGGCGATGATTTTGGTGTCGTGGCCATTGCGACCGGCCCCAATCCGTTGCCCGCGGTCAAGAAATTTCTGGCGGAATACGGGATCGACGATCTGCATATCCTGCGCGATCCAAATCAAGAGCTGGCCCGGCAGGTCGGCGTGATGGCTCTGCCTGTCAGTATTCTGGTCGATCCCGAGGGCCGCGAAATCGCGCGGCTGATCGGTGATGCGGAATGGGACAGCGACAGCGCCAGGGCGATCGTGGCGGCGCTGATCGCGCAGGGCGGCGACTAGGGTTTACCGCCCGAAAGCCGGTCATGCACATGGCATGTCACGATGTGATCGTTGACCATGCCAACCGCCTGCATGAAGGCATAGACGATGGTCGGTCCGCAGAACTTGAAACCCGCCTTTTTGAGGTCTTTCGATATCTGGCGCGACAGGGGCGTTTCAGCCGGGATCTGGTCCATCCTGTCAAACCGGTTCTGAACCGGGCAGTCATCGACATAACGCCACAAGAACCGGTCAAAGCCCATGTCAGCCTCGATGTTCTGCCACGCGCGGGCATTGGTGATCGTGGCCTCGATCTTGCCGCGATGGCGAATGATGCCGGGATCGGCCAGCAATCTGGCTACTTCGGGTTCGTCCCATTGTGCGATCACATCGGGGTCGAAACCGGCAAAGGCCGCCCGAAAGTTGTCGCGTTTTCGCAGGATCGTGATCCAGGAAAGCCCGGCCTGAAACCCATCCAGGATCAGCTTTTCCCACAGGGCGCGGCTGTTGTATTCCGGCACGCCCCATTCGGTGTCGTGATAGGTCATATAAAGCGGATCCTGGCCGCACCACCCACAGCGTATCGTCATACGGCCCCCTTTCAGCGCAGCACAGCGTTTAGCACGGAACAGGAAAAATTCGACATTTAAACTCGCCTTAACCTTGGGCGTGGAACCTGCCTGTATTGCGGCCCGAGGATGACATGCGACCCAGAAAACTGCACCAGGAACCACCGACCCGTGATATTGACGACACGCCGCTTTCGGCGGCAGTGGCGCAGCGGGACAGCAGCATACTCGATACGGTGCGGCGTGCGGTGCAGGATCGCGATGTCATGCTGGCCTATCAGCCTGTCGTCGCGGCCAGTGGCAGGGGCCGCCCGGTGTTCTACGAAGGGCTGATCCGCATTCTGGACCGCACCGGGCGAATCATCCCCGCGCGCGACTTCATCGCCGCGGTCGAGGCCGATGAACTGGGCCGCATGATCGATTGCGTGGCGCTGGAAATGGGGCTGGTCGCCCTGGCCCGCGCGCCGGGCCTGCGGTTGTCGATCAACATGTCGGCGCGGTCGATCGGCTATCCGCGCTGGACGCAGACGCTGAACAACGGGCTGGCACAGCATCCGACAATCGCCCGTCGCCTGATCCTTGAGGTGAACGAAAAATCGGCCCTGCAAATGCCCGAGCTTGTGATCGTTTTCATCAAGGACCTGCGTCAGCGCGGCATAACCTTTGCGCTGGATAATTTCGGCGCGGAACATACGTCATTCCGGTATCTGCGTGATTTCATGTTCGATATCGTCAAGATCGACGGCCAGTTCATCCGCGGCATCCACCAAAGCCCCGACAATCAGGTCATGGTGCAGGCCATGCTGGCGCTCGCCGGCCATCTGGATATGCTGAGCGTCGCCGAAACGGTTGAAACCGCCGCCGATGCCGAATTTTTGCGCCGGGCCGGGGTTGGCTGCCTGCAGGGCTATTTCCTGGGCGCGCCCAGCGTAACGCCGCCCTGGGCCAGGGGCAAATCCGCGAAACAACGCGCCTGACGGGTGGTGCGGCCACAACGACATTGCAGCGGCAGCATCAAAGCCTTACCAATTCAGTTGAACGCAAGGGGCCAACGCCACGCGGTGCCGCCCCATCGCAACCTGAAGGGGAGAGGATAGAACCCATGACGAATGTAGTGATCGTTTCCGCGGCCCGCACGCCGGTTGGCAGCTTTAACGGTGCCTTTGCCAATACCCCGGCCCATGATCTGGGTGCAGCGGTGCTGGAGGCCGTGGTTGCCCGCGCCGGTATCGACAAATCCGAAGTATCGGAAACCATTCTGGGCCAGGTTCTGACGGCAGGTCAGGGCCAGAACCCGGCACGTCAGGCCCATATCAATGCCGGTCTTCCCAAGGAATCGGCAGCGTGGAGCATCAACCAGGTTTGCGGATCGGGCCTGCGCACCGTGGCCCTGGCCGCCCAGCACATCCAGCTTGGCGATGCCGCCATCGTTGCCGCGGGCGGGCAGGAAAACATGTCGCTGGCGCCCCATGCGGCCTATTTGCGGGCGGGTCAGAAAATGGGCGATCTCAGCATGATCGACACCATGATCCGTGATGGGCTGTGGGATGCGTTCAACGGCTATCACATGGGGCAGACCGCTGAAAACGTGGCCCAGCAATGGCAGATCAGCCGCGAGGCGCAGGACGAATTCGCGCTGGCCAGCCAGAACAAGGCCGAAGCCGCGCAAAAGGCCGGAAAATTCACCGATGAAATCACCCCCTTCACCGTCAAGACGCGCAAGGGCGACATCGTGGTCGACAGCGATGAATACATCCGCCATGGCGCCACGCTGGAATCGATGCAAAAGCTGCGGGCGGCCTTTGCCAAGGACGGATCGGTGACCGCGGGCAATGCGTCGGGCATCAATGATGGTGCGGCGGCTGTTCTGCTGATGAGCGCGGCCGAAGCGGAAAAGCGAGGGTTGGAGCCGCTGGCGCGTATCGCATCCTATGCAACGGCGGGGCTGGACCCTTCGATCATGGGTGTTGGCCCGATATTCGCCAGTCGCAAGGCGCTGGAAAAGGCGGGCTGGTCGGCCGCCGATCTGGATCTTGTCGAGGCGAACGAGGCTTTCGCGGCCCAGGCCTGTGCCGTCAACAAGGACATGGGCTGGAATCCCGAGATCGTCAATGTTAATGGCGGCGCTATCGCCATCGGTCATCCCATTGGTGCCTCGGGCTGCCGAATCCTGAATACGCTGTTGTTCGAGATGAAGCGGCGTGACGCGAAAAAAGGTCTGGCAACATTGTGCATCGGCGGCGGTATGGGCGTTGCGATGTGCCTGGAGCGGCCATAAACTTCCGCAAGGCTTCGTAATATTGTTGCGCCTGCCAGATCATATTTGTAATATGATTGCTGCAGGCGCAGCATTTTCAGGGGGATACCATGGCCAGAGTCGCAATCGTTACCGGAGGCACACGCGGGATCGGAGCCGCAATCAGCAAGGCGTTGAAAGCGGCGGGATACAGCGTTGCCGCGAACTATGCCGGGAATGATCAGGCCGCCGCAGAGTTCACCGCCGAGACCGGCATTCCGACCTATAAGTGGTCGGTTGCCGACTATGACGCCTGCGCCGCGGGCATTGCGCGGGTCGAGGCCGATCTGGGGCCGATCGAGGTTCTGGTCAACAATGCCGGGATCACCCGCGATGCCATGTTCCACCGCATGACGCCGCAACAGTGGAAAGAGGTCATCGACACCAACCTGACCGGCGTATTCAACATGACGCACCCCCTGTGGACCGGTATGCGCGACCGCAAATTTGGCCGCATCATCACGATTTCGTCGATCAACGGGCAAAAGGGGCAGGCAGGGCAGGCCAACTATTCGGCGGCCAAGGCCGGCGATCTTGGCTTTACCAAGGCTCTGGCGCAGGAAGGCGCGCGCGCCGGGATCACCGTGAATGCGATATGTCCGGGCTATATCGCCACTGAGATGGTGATGGCGGTGCCGGAAAAAGTGCGTGACTCGATCATTGCGCAGATACCGGTGGGGCGGCTGGGCGAGGTCGAAGAGATCGCGCGCTGCGTGGTATTTCTGGCGTCTGATGACGCCGGATTCATTACCGGTTCCACGATTTCCGCCAATGGTGGACAGCTTTTCGTATAATCGATCAGCCATTGCGACAAGGGCCGCGCTGGTATGCGCGGCCCTTTCCGTATGACATTCTTTGTTAGCCCTGTGACAAACGTTCGATCTGTTCTTTCAGTCGAAGTTTTTGTTTCTTGAGTTCTGCAATCCGAAGATCATCGGAACCCGGTCGGCGTTGCGCCTGTTCCACATGTTCCGAAAGGATTTGATGCTTTTTACGGAGTTCCTGCAAATGCGAACTCATGGTCATGGGCGTTCTCCTCTGCCAGATTATGAACGGGTTCAGTGCATCACAGAATCATCACTCTGTCACGCATTCGATACAATTGTTTCAACATATCCCCAGCTTCGGCAACATTTGGCCAAGGCTCAGGCGGTGTTCCATGGCAGTGCCGCGCCGTTACGCAAAACGTCGAGAACCTGCCCGGTATAGCTTTCCCGATCGCCGTCATGCTGGTGGCCCTGGTGCAGAACCACCGGCGCCAGCAAGGTAAAGGGGGCGCCCCCGCCCTTGGTGGCGCGCAGCAGAATCAGGCGGGCCGGCCGCCCGATCCGTGGCGCAAGTGGCAGAACCGAAACGCCGGCGCGCCATTGCAGCAGCGCCAGAACATCCGGCAGGCGGGTGGCTTGCAAAACCATGGTCAGCATTCCGCCCGGCATCAGGCGGCGCAATGCAACGTCGAGCCAGATCGCCAGCGCCGTATCTTCGCCCAATGCGCCTTCGCGTATGGCATCCGGGGCAGGCGTGCCGCGACTGCGCAGGAAATAGGGGGGATTGGCGATGACATGGTCAAAGCTGCGCTGACGCAATGTGGCGGGCAGATCAGCAAGGTCGGCCTCTGTCACGTCGAGGGGCACAGCGTTTTCGGCGGCGTTCCGCCGTGCCAGATCGGCATAGAAGGGCTGGCGTTCGACCCCGGTCAGGGTCAGCCCCGGCACCCGACTGGCCAGGCACAGGCTGGCCACGCCAACCCCACAGCCAAGTTCAAGTATGCTTTGGCCGGATCGGGCCGGAACGGATGCGGCCAGAAAGACCGGATCGACGCCCGCGCGATAGCCTTTGCGCGGTTGCCAGACACGCAACCGGCCACCCAGAAAATCGTCGCAGGTCAATGTGGCATCGGCAATCGTCATTCAGGGATCGCCCACAACCGGAATATCATTGTCGCGCAACACGACCTGTGCCCTGGCCAGATCTGCATCGCGCACCATTACCCGCCGCGGCAATATGCCGATGGAGCCTTCAAGGACGCTCATGTGGACATCAAGCGGAAAGCAGTCTATTCCCTCGCCCTGAAGGAGCGCGGTGGCGAAAGCCACAAGTGTGGGATCGTTTGTGCAAAGCAGCTCTTTCATACCCAAGGACTTAAGGGCAGGCGAACGTGTTTGTCGAGAGAAGTGACAAGAGCGTGATGGGGACCACCAAGCCGCACGAGCGGTTGAGCGATCTTCTTGCGTCCGAACTGGCACAGGTGAATAGGCTGATCGCCGAACGCATGGCCTCGGAACACGCGCCCCGGATACCAGAGGTCTCGGCGCATCTGATTGATGCGGGCGGCAAGCGGTTGCGCCCGATGCTGACATTGGCGGCGGCGCGCCTGTTCGGCTATGATGGCCCCTATCATATTCACCTGGCGGCGACGGTTGAATTCATTCACACCGCCACCTTGCTGCATGATGATGTGGTCGACCAAAGCGGCCAGAGGCGCGGGCGACCAACCGCGAACCTGTTATGGGACAACAAATCATCGGTTCTGGTGGGCGATTATCTGTTCGCACGGTCCTTTCAGTTGATGGTCGAAACCGGATCATTGCGCGTGCTGGATATCTTGTCGAACGCCTCGGCGACCATTGCCGAAGGCGAGGTTCTGCAACTGACCGCTTCGCAAAGCCTGGCAACGGGCGAATCCACCTATCTGCAGATCGTGCGCGGCAAGACCGCGGCGCTATTTGCCGCCGCCACGCAGTCCGGGGCCGTAATCGCCAATGCGCCCGAGGCCGATATCGCGGCGCTGTATACATATGGCGATGCGTTGGGGATCAGCTTTCAGATCGTAGATGACGTTCTGGATTACTGGGGGTCGAACGCGACGGGCAAGAATATCGGCGACGATTTCCGCGAGCGCAAGTTGACCCTGCCGGTGATCAAGGCCGTGGCCAAGGCCGATGCGGAACAACGCGCGTTCTGGGCCCGTGTCATAGAAAAAGGCGACCAGCGGCCCGGCGATCTGGAACATGCGCTGGACCTGCTGGACAGGCACCGCGCGCTCGACGACACGCGGGCCGAGGCGTTACTCTGGGCCGATCGCGCCAAGGATGCCCTGCAAGGGTTGCCCGATCACGAATTGCGCCGCGTCTTGCGCGACATCGCCGATTTCGTCGTCGAGCGGGTCAGCTGACCGGCCACAAATCCGGGTCAAACGTGGTGTCGACGATCCACCAATCTGGATGATCCGCCAGAATTTTTACCCTTGCGGCCTGCGCCTGCTGTTCGGTTTCGTACAGTCCGAAACAGGTGGCCCCCGATCCCGACATGCGCGAAACCATGCTGCCGGTCTTGGAAATCTCGTTCAGCACCTCGGCGATCACCGGGGCAAGCGCGATGGCGGGGGCTTGCAGATCATTGCGTTGGGCGCGCAGCCAGTTGCAGAACCCCCTGACCGTGCGCCAGCGGGGCAGTTCGGCCCGCATCGGCGCGTTGTCGCGGCTTTGCAGCGCATTGAAAACCGCCGGGGTGGGCAGCGATACGCGCGGATTGACCAGTATCGCGAAAAGGGGCGGCAAGGGGGGCGCAGGTGACAGGATTTCGCCGATGCCCTGCATCCGGGCGGGCTGGCTGGCCACGCAAACCGGCACATCCGCGCCCAATGCCTGAACATCGGTCATCAAGGGCAGGGGACGGTCCCAGAACCGGGACAGCAGCCGCAAGGCGGCGGCGGCATCGGCAGATCCCCCGCCGATGCCCGCGGCCACCGGCAATCGTTTCATCAGGGTCAGATGTGCTGGCCGGTCGGCACGGAACAGGCGGGCGGCGCGGTGAACCAGGTTTTTCTCGCCATCCTCCAGCCCGGCGGATTCGGGGCCGGTCACAGCCAGCGACAGCGCCGGGCCTGCCTCGACCCGCAGCAGGTCACCGGCATCCGCAAAGACAACCAGACTGTCCAGCAGGTGATAGCCATCAGGCCGCCGCCCGGTCACATGCAATGTCAGATTGACCTTGGCGGGGGCAAAAGCCTCAGTCGCCATGCGCCACCGACAAGGGTTTTTTCCCCTCTTCGGCCAGCACCGCATCCAGCCCGACCTCTAGCTTGCGCCGGATGCGCCGGGCGTCGGTTTCCTCGGGGTCAAAGGACAGCGCGCGGCGCCATTGAAATTCGGCCTCCAGCCGTCGGCCGACAGCCCACAGCACATCGCCCAGATGATCGTTCACAACCGGATCAACCGGCAGCAATTCGACCGCGCGTTCCATTTGCGGCACGGCTTCTTCATAGCGGCCAAGCTGGAAGAACGCCCAGCCAAGGCTGTCGGTGATATAGCCGCTGTCGGGTTGGGCGGCGACAGCGCGTTCAATCATGTCCAGGGCCTCATCGAGGTTCTGGCCCTTTTCGACATAGGAATAACCCAGATAGTTCAGCACCTGCGGCTGACCGGGGTTCAGATCAAGGGCGGTGCGAAAGTCGGATTCGGCGCGCGGCCAGTTCTTTTCGCGTTCCTGCGCGATACCGCGGGCGTAATACACAACCCAATGCGGTGGCTCGGCCGGCCCCAGCAATGCGATGGCGGCATCATAGGCGCGGATCGACTCGGCGTAACGTTTCTGGCGGCTGAGCATATCGCCCAGTGTGACATGAACGATCGGCACCTGTGCATGGGTCTTGGCCAGTTGGGTCAGCACCTCTACGGCGGCATCGTCCTTGCCGGATTTTTCCAGCGTTTCGGCGCGGCCCAGTTCGGCGGCGTAAAAGGCAGGGTCGCTGGCGGGCACGCGCAGATAGCTTGCGGTCGCCAGATCGAACTGATCCTGCGCCTCCAGCAGGCCCGATGTCAGCAGGATCGCATCCACATGATCGGTGCGCAGATATTCGGCCAGCCGTGAATAAAGCAGGGCAAACACATCCGATCCGTCATTGTTCAGTGCGCTGGCGACGGTAAAGAAAACCTCGGCCAACCCGTCCTGGGCGTTGCGGATCGTGTCGAAAGGCAGGGCCTGCTTGGCGGTCAGGCGTTCGCGCAGGGCCTGCATGCCGGGGTCCAGCTCGGTTCCGAAGGTGGTGTCGAGAAGGGTCACGGCCTCGTCGGTGCGTTCCAGTTGGCTGAGAACCTGAACATAAGCCAGCGCCCCGCGCCGCGTGCGCAGCAATGCGCTGCCGGCGTCACTGGCGAAAATTGCCCCCGCGCCTTCGAAATCGCCGACCGCGGCCAAGGCAAGTGCCTTATGATACAAACCAAAGGCACCCAGTCCCTTTTCGGCGGCCACGGTGTCAAAGGCGGCCACCGCTTCGGACATGCGACCCTGGCCGAAATTACACCATGCCGATACCAGCCCGTCCACCAATGGCCCGAAATCCCGGCCCGCGGCCTGATCTGCCAGCGCGGCGGCATAATCACCACGTTTCAGCTGATCTGCCAGCAAGATCAGATTGGCAACCTGAACGTCCACACCGCCCTGGAGGATGTGCCGTGCAACGGGAATCGCGCCGTCAATGCGGCCCAGGCCGACAAAAGACATGATCGCGCTTTCCGACAATTCGCGATTTGTGGGATCGGCGGCCAGGGCCTGCGAATAATATTGCGCAGCTGCGGCATAATCGCTGAACTTGCTGGCATGATGCGCGGCCAGATAAGGGCCGGCCAGCCCCTGCGCCTGCACATCCGAGGAAAACACGGCCAGGGCCAGCGCCGCTGCGGCGAACTTGCGCGAAAGGATCAGGGGCAAAGGGGTCACTCCGGTCAGACTGCGTTCGAATCGTAGTCATGCGCAGCGATCATGGCAATGGATGGGCGGCGAAATCGCCGCCCGCATGACATGACTGTTACATATTCGGATAGTTTGGCCCGTCGCCGCCCTGCGGAACTGTCCAGTTGATGTTCTGGCTGGGGTCCTTGATGTCGCAGGTCTTGCAATGCACGCAGTTCTGAAAGTTGATCACGAACCGCGTGTCGGCACCTTCCCCCACGAATTCATAGACCCCCGCCGGGCAATAACGCGCCGACGGCCCCGCGAATTTCGGCAGGTTTACCCCGACGGGAATACTGGGGTCTTTCAGCTTCAGATGCGCAGGCTGGCTTTCTTCGTGATTGGTGAACGAGAAGGCCACGTTGGTCAGCCGGTCAAAGGACAGCTTGCCATCGGGCTTGGGATAGTCGATCGGCTTGAAATCCTTGGCCTCGCCCGTGGCGGCGGCGTCGGTCTTGCCATGTTTCAGCGTGCCCAGCACCGACAGGCCCAGAATATTGTTTGTCCACATGTCGAACCCGCCGACCACCAGCGAGGTGGTCAGCCCGAATTTCGACCACAGGGGTTTGACGTTGCGCACCTTTTTCAGGTCTTTCGCAATCGGCCCCGTGCGCAGATCGGTTTCATAGGCGGTCAATTCATCCCCCGAACGGCCCGCCTGAATGGCGTCATAGGCGGCTTCGGCCGCAGCCTTGCCCGACAGCATGGCGTTGTGGTTGCCCTTGATGCGCGGCACGTTGACCAGACCCGCCGAACAGCCCAGCAAAGCGCCCCCCGGGAACACCACCTTGGGCACCGACTGCCAGCCGCCTTCGGAAATGGCGCGCGCGCCATATGCCACGCGTTTGCCGCCTTCCAGCAGTTCGGCCACCATCGGATGATGCTTGAAGCGCTGGAATTCCATATATGGATAAAGATATGGGTTCTTGTAGTTCAGGTGGACGACAAAGCCCACGTAAACCTGATTGTTATCAAGGTGATAGATGAACGACCCGCCGCCTGCATTGCTGCCCAGTGGCCAGCCCATCGTATGGGTCACGGTGCCGGGGCGATGCTTGGCGGGGTCGATCTCCCAGATCTCTTTCATCCCAAGGCCGAATTTTTGCGGTTCATGGCCCTTCGAGAGATCGTATTTCGCCATCACCTCTTTGCTCAGTGAGCCGCGCACGCCTTCGGACAGGAACACGTATTTGCCGTGCAGTTCCATTCCGGGTTCATAGGCATCGCCGGGGGTGCCATCGGGGTTCTTGCCGAATTCACCGGCGACGACGCCTTTGACTTCGCCGTTTTCGCCATAAACCAGTTCGGAGCAGGACATGCCGGGGAAAATTTCCACGCCCAGTTCTTCGGCCTGCTCGGCCATCCAGCGGCAGACATTGCCCATCGAAACGATGTAATTGCCGTGGTTGTTCATAAGTGGCGGCATCGGCCAGTTGGGCACGCGCACCTTGCCCGCCTCACCCAGAACGTAAAAATTGTCCTCGGTCACGGGCACGTTCAGGGGCGCGCCTTTTTCTTTCCAATCGGGGATCAGCGCGTTCAGGCCGCAGGGATCCAGCACCGCGCCCGACAGGATATGTGCGCCGACTTCGGACCCTTTTTCCAGCACGACGACATTCAGATCGGCATCAAGCTGCTTCAAACGAATGGCGGCGGACAGTCCGGCCGGGCCGGCCCCGACGATTACCACGTCAACTTCCATCGTTTCGCGTTCGATCTGCGTCATCAGTATACCTTTCGCGCTGTGCGCCTTCATGCCCGTCAATTCATGCGAGAGTTATCTTATTGCGCCATGGACCGTCAATTGTAACCAAACATTGCCGCGAGGATGTGGTTCCTGCCACGGCCATATCGTGAATGCGGAATGGCCCTCTTGCAATCCGCATCCCGCTGGGGTCAGGTATTGTATCTGTTCATCAGCGGTGTGCCCAAGCCGGGCGCGCCGCTTTCAAACATCTGATGTGAGCCATGGAAAAAGTACCGATGACCCGTGCCGGCAATGCCGCGCTAGAGGCCGAGTTGAAACAACTGAAATCCGTGGAGCGTCCCGCCGTCATCCGGGCGATCGCCGAAGCCCGTGAACATGGCGACCTGTCCGAAAACGCCGAATACCACGCCGCGCGGGAAAAGCAGAGCTTCATCGAAGGACGCGTCAAGGAACTGGAAGGCCTGCTGTCGCGGGCCGAGGTCATCGACCCAAGCCGGCTGTCGGGCTCTGTCAAATTCGGGGCCACCGTAAAGCTGGTTGACGAAGACACCGATGAGGAACGCGTATATCAGATCGTGGGCGAAGCCGAAGCCGATATCGAAAAGGGCTTGCTGAATATCCGCTCGCCTCTCGCGCGCGCCTTGATCGGCAAGGACGAAGGTGACAGTGTCGAGGTCAAGACGCCGGGCGGCGAGAAAAGCTATGAAATCCTGAGCATAAGTTACGTCTGACAGGCAAGGTCGGGGACGTCCCAGTATGGCAGACCAGAATCACAAACAGCCGGTCCCGCTTGGTATTTTCGGGGCAAAGGCCAGGGCGTCGGGCTGGAGCGTGGCCGATATCATCGCCACGGTGCTGAGCCTGACCTGGCTGCTGGCCGCGGGCATTTTCTTTCTTGTGGCGGCATCGTCGGATAATACGCAGTTCGACCCGATCACGTTCTTGCTGACGTTCCTGGCGATCACCATGCCGGTGGCGCTGATCTGGGTCGGGGCCTCTGCGGCCAAAAGCGCCCGGATCATCCGGCAGGAATCGACCCGGTTGCAGGCGGCGATTGATGCGATGCGGCATGCCTATATCGAACAGCAGCAAACCGCGCGCATGAACGTCCGCCCTACGGTCGAAAAGAAACTGGACGAAATCGCACTGGCCCAGAAGCAGGCGGAAACCGCGATCGCGACCTTTGCAACCAGCCGCACGCGAACCGATTTGCCGCCGGTTCCCTTCCGCGCGCAGGGAGACGATTCGCAACCCTCGCTTGCGCTGGGCACATCGGCCGAAGATCTGGCGCCGCCGCTGGCGACCGCCGATTTCATCCGGGCGCTGAATTTTCCGGAAACCGCCGAGGACAAGGCCGGCTTTGATGCCCTGCGCCGGGCCCTGAAAGACCGCGCCGCCGCCAAACTGGTGCGTGCCGCGCAGGATGTGCTGACGCTGCTCAGCCAGGACGGTATCTATATGGACGATCTGCGCCCTGATCGCGCCCGGCCGGATATCTGGCGCAAGTTCGCGCAGGGCGAGCGTGGCCCGGCGATATCAGGCCTGGGCGGGGTGCGCGATCGGTCCTGCCTGGCGCTGACCGCCGGGCGGATGCGGCAAGATCCGATCTTTCGCGATACCGCGCATCATTTCCTGCGCCAGTTCGATCGCACGCTGACCGATTTTGAACAGCGCGCCACCGATCAGGATATCAGCGATCTGGCCGAAACCCGCACGGCGCGCGCCTTCATGCTGTTGGGGCGCGTGTCGGGAACTTTCGATTAGCCGCGGATCGCGTCGATCATGCGTTGCACGTTGTCGGGGTCGGCATCGGGGGTGATCCCGTGACCCAGATTGAAGATATGCGGCCCGCCGGAAAAGGCATCGACGATGCGACGTGTTTCATCCACCAGCGCCTGCCCGCCCGTCACCATGTGATGCGGTGCAAGATTGCCTTGCACGCAGCCATCGGGCTGAACATGCTGCGCGGCCCAGTCTGCTGAAACCGAATTGTCCAGCGCCACGCAATCGGCCCCGGTCGCCCTTGCAAAGCCGATATAGCGACCACCGGCTTCGCGCGGGAAGGCGATGACCGGCACGCCGGGATGGCGCGCCTTGATCGCCGCGATGATTTGCCGCGCGGGGTCCAGCGCATAACGATCGAACGCATCGCCCTTCAGCGACCCCGCCCAGCTGTCGAACAGTTTGACCACCTCGGCACCCGCCTCGATCTGCGCGCATAGATATTCGATGGTGGCGGCAGTGATCCGGGCGATCAGCGCATCGAACGTGGCAGGGTCCGCGGCCATCAGGGCATGCGCAGGCCTCTGATCGGGCGTGCCGCGCCCGGCAATCATATAAGTGGCCACCGTCCACGGCGCCCCGGCAAATCCGATCAGCGCGGTTTCGCGCGGCAGGGCGCGGGTCAGGATACGCAGCGTTTCATAGACGGGTGCCAGCGTTTCGTGGATGTCCTCCACCGGGCGCAGGGCCTTGAAATCATCGGGCGTTGTGATCGTCGACAGGCGGGGGCCTTCGCCCGTGACGAACCACAGATCAGCCCCCAGCGCCTGTGGCACCAACAGGATATCGGCAAACAGGATCGCGGCATCGAAGCCATAGCGGCGGATCGGTTGCAGCGTGACCTCGGCCGCCAGATCGGGGTTATAGCACAGCGACAGGAAATCGCCCGCCTGCGCCCGTGTGGCGCGGTATTCCGGCAGGTAACGCCCTGCCTGACGCATCATCCAGACCGGCGGGACATCCTGCACCTGGCCGGCCAGCGCGCGCATCAGTTTCTTGGTCTCGGCCATCGGTTCCCCCCCGTGAAAATACGTCCTGCGGTCGTCCCCTGCCTGTGGCGGCATGTCAAGGGCGGGGTGGCATTGTCAGCGCCCGGCGGCGCGGTTAGAACCTTGGACATGTCACAGATGCTTCCCTCTTTGCAGGCCCCGCTGAAGATCGGCACCCGCGGATCGCCGCTGGCGCTGGCGCAGGCGCATGAAACCCGCACGCGGCTGGCGGCCGCCTTTGATCTGCCCGAACAGGCGTTTGATATCGTGGTGATCAAAACCACAGGCGACCGTGTTCTTGACCGGCCGCTGAAGGAAATCGGCGGCAAGGGGCTGTTCACCAAGGAAATCGAAGATGCGATGCTGTCGGGTGACATCGACATCGCCGTGCATTCAATGAAGGATATGCCGGTGGACCAGCCCGCCGGGCTGGTTCTGGATTGTTATCTGCCGCGCGAAGATGTGCGTGATGTCTTTGTATCGCCGGCCATCGCGGGGCTGTCCGATCTGCCGCAGGGGGCGGTGGTGGGCACCTCCAGCCTGCGGCGACGCGCGCAACTGTTGTTTCGGCGGCCCGATCTGAACGTTGTCGAATTTCGCGGCAATGTGCAGACCCGGCTGAAAAAGCTGGATGACGGCGTGGCAATGGCGACCTTTCTGGCAATGGCCGGGCTGAACCGGCTGGGCATGGCGCATGTCGCGCGCGGCGCAATTTCCCCTGACGACATGTTGCCCGCTGTTGCGCAGGGCGCCATAGGGATTGAACGGCGCGCGGATGACAACCGTGCCGAAATGATGCTTGCCGCCATCCACGACACTGAAACCGGCCAGCGGTTGGCGGCCGAGCGCGCCTTTCTGGCCGCGCTGGACGGATCGTGCGAAACGCCCATCGGCGGATTGGCGGAACTGGATCAGGGCGTGTTGCGCCTGCGCGGAGAGATCTTGCGCACCGACGGGTCGGATTGCATCGCCGACGAAATGCGCGGCCCGGTCGCGGATGGCCCCGAAATGGGCCGGACGTTGGCGGCTGCATTGCTGGCACGTGCCGGAAGCGGGTTTTTCGCGGTCTAGCGGGCACGCTCCAGCAGTTCCAGCACCGATGGCCCCATGGCCGCCACGATCAGGCGCACGCCTGCGGCATTTGGATGTATGCCATCAGCCTGAATATAAGTCTGCCGGGTTTCGGCCAGATTGCCCTGGTCCAGCAATGCCTGCAGGAAGTCCGGATAGAGAAGCGCCTGATGCCTGTCTGCCAGATCAGGATACATGCCTTCAAACGCGGCCTTGTAATCGGGGCCGTAATTGCCCGGCGCCGACATGCCGACCAACAGAACCGGCACGTTCTTTTCGGTTGCTGCGCGCAAAATTCCATCCAGATTGGCGCGGCTGACAGCCGGATCAATGCCGCGCAGCATATCATTGCCACCCAGCGCCACGATCATCGCATCGGCCCCGCCCGACAGTGTCCAGTTCACGCGCGACAGCCCGCCCGCCGTGGTATCGCCAGAGACGCCGGCGTTGGTGATGACAACATCCGCGCCCTTTTCTGTCAGCCATCGCTGCAACTGCGGGACGAATCCGTCTTCCTGCGGCAAGCCATAGCCCTGCGTCAGGCTGTCCCCCAGGGCCACAAGCCGCAGCGGATCGGCAGATGCAACACCCGCCGCAAAGATTGCCACGCCGATTGCCACCCAAATCTTGCGCATCTGCCGCCATGCCCCATATCGAACGGGGACCGCCCTTGACCGAAAGCCCTTCATGACCGCGCCGATCCTTTCGCTGAAAGATGTTACCCTTACCTTGACCGGCAATGCCGGCCCGGTCGAGATTCTGCACGGCATCACGCTGGATGTGCCGCGCGGACAGTCGCTGGGGCTGATCGGGCCGTCGGGGTCGGGCAAGTCGTCGCTCCTTATGCTTATGGGCGGGTTGGAACGCGCCACGGCAGGCAGTGTGATGGCGCTGGGCCATGATCTGACCGTGATGAACGAAGACCAGCTTGCCCGCTTTCGCCGACAACATATGGGCGTTGTGTTTCAATCTTTCCACCTGATCCCGACCATGACCGCGCTGGAAAACGTGGCGACCCCGCTGGAACTGGCCGGGCACCGCGATGCGTTTGACCGCGCCGCCGATGAATTGCGCGCCGTGGGGCTGGGCGCGCGGCTGGATCACTATCCCGCCCAGATGTCCGGGGGCGAGCAACAGCGCGTGGCGCTGGCCCGCGCCGCCGCGCCGCGCCCAGATATCTTGCTGGCGGATGAACCCACCGGCAATCTGGATGGTGCCAACGGGCAGGCGATCATGGATCTGTTGTTCGGTTTGCGCGATGCACATGGCGCGACGTTGATTCTGGTCACCCACGCGCGCGACCTGGCCGAGCGATGCGACCGGATTGTCGGGCTGACCGATGGCCGGGTTGATGCCGCACGGCAGGCCGCCGAATGAGAAACGCCTTCAGGATCGCCCGGCGGGAATTGCGCGGCGGGATCGCGGGGTTTCGTATCTTCCTGATCTGCCTGGCGCTGGGTGTGGCCGCGATTGCGGCGGTCGGGTCTGTGCGTGTCGGGATCGAAGACGGGCTGAAAAGCCAGGGCGCGGTGCTGCTGGGCGGCGATGCGATGATGCAGATGACCTATCGCTATGCCAGCGCGGCGGAGCGCGACTGGATGCAGGCCAATGCGGCGCAGGTGTCGGAACTGGTCAGTTTCCGGTCCATGGCAGTGGTCGATCGCCCCATCGGGGCCGAGCGCGCCCTGACCGAGGTCAAGGGCGTTGACGGATTGTATCCGCTTTACGGTGCGGTGCAGCTGGAACCTTCCATCACGCTGGATGTAGCATTGGCGGGCGAGGGTGCCGTGATGGCGCCGCTGCTGGCCGACCGGCTGGGGCTGGCGGTGGGCGACAGGTTTCGCCTGGGCACCAAGGAATTTACCCTGACCGCGCGGCTGTTGCGCATGCCCGACGATGCTGGTGGCGGGTTCGGGTTTGGGCCGCCGATCATCCTGCGCAGCGCCGCGCTGGACGGATCAGGCCTGTTGGCGCCGGGCACGTTGTTTGAAACCGAATATCGGATGAAACTGCCCGCGGGCAGCGATCTGGCAGCGTTGCGGTCCACGGCTGAGGCGCAGTTTCGTGACAGCGGCATGCGCTGGCGCGACAGCCGTAACGCGGCCCCCGGCATGCGGGAATTCGTCGATCGGCTGGGCAGCTTTCTGGTGCTGGTCGGCCTTGCAGGCCTGGCGGTGGGGGGCGTGGGCGTTTCGGCGGCCGTACGCGCCTATATCGACAGCAAGACCGAGGTGATCGCGATCTTGAAAACCCTTGGTGCCGAAGGGCGGACGATCTTTGCCGCCTACCTTATCCAGATCGGGGCGCTTGCGGCATTGGGGATCACGATCGGGTTGGCGCTGGGCGCCGTGCTGCCGCTGGCGGTGGCGCCGCTGATTGATGCCCGTTTGCCCTTGCCGGCGCAATTCGGCCTTCACGCCGCCCCCCTGGCCGAGGCCGCGCTTTATGGTGTTCTGACCGCGTTGCTGTTCAGTCTGTGGCCGTTGGCGCGCGCCCGCGCGGTGCGCGCGGCGGCACTGTTCCGCGATGCGGGCGGGCAGGTGCGGGGCTGGCCGGGCTGGCCGGTTGCGCTGATCACGCTGGCCCTGGCGGGGGGGCTGATCGGGGTTGCGGCGTGGTTTTCCGGCGTGCCCCGGCTGGCGCTTTGGGCCGCGGTTGGCATCGTTGGCGCCTTGCTGGTTCTGGTTCTGGCGGCGCAGGGGCTGCGTGCGGTATCGCGGCGCGGTGCGCGGGCGCGGTGGCTGCGCGGGCGCACTGCGTTGCGGCTGGCGCTGGGCGCTGTCGGCGGGCCAGGCGGCGAGGCTGTTTCGGTCGTGTTGTCGCTGGGGTTGGGGCTGTCGGTTCTGGCGGCTGTCGGGCAGATCGACGCGAATCTGAACCGTGCGATTTCCGGCGAATTGCCCGATATCGCGCCGTCATTCTTCATCGTCGATATTCAACCCGATCAGGTGCAAGGCTATCTGGACCGGGTCCAGAACGACCCTGGCGTGACAAAGGTCCAGACCGCGCCGATGCTGCGGGGGGTCATTACCCGTCTCAATGGCCTGCCGGCACGACAGGTGGCGGGCGATCACTGGGTTGTCACGGGCGATCGGGGCGTGACATTTTCCGATTCTCCGCCCGATGATACGCGCATCACCGCCGGGGCCTGGTGGCCGCGGGGATATGATGGCCCGCCGCAGGTCAGTTTCGCCGAGGAAGAGGCCACAGAGATCGGCCTGAGCCTGGGTGACCAGATCACCGTCAACATCCTGGGCCGCGACATCGACGCCACCATCACCAGCTTTCGTGTCGTCGATTTTTCGACCGCGGGCATCGGTTTCGTCATGGCGATGAACCCATCAGCACTAGCCGGTGCCCCGCATACATTGATTTCAACCATCTACGCCGCACCCCAGGCCGAGGCGCCGTTGTTGCGCGATCTGGCGACAGCCTATCCCAATATCACGGCCATATCGGTGCGCGACGCCATTGGCCGCGTGTCCGAGGTTCTGCGCGGGCTGGCTGCCGCGATCACCTATGGCGCATTGGCGACATTGGTCACCGGGGTTTTCGTCTTGATCGGTGCGGCAGCGGCGGGCGCGCGGGCGCGTATATACGAGGCCGCCGTGCTGAAGACGGTCGGCGCGGTGCGGTCGCAAATTCTGGCCTATTTCGCGCTGCGCTCGGCGCTGTTGGGTGCGGCGGCTGGCGTGGTGGCCGTTGTTGCCGGCGCGATTGCCGGTTGGGCCGTGATGGTGTTCGTGATGAAGGAAAGCTATGTGTTCGAGCCGCTTTCGGCCCTGTTGATCATAGCGGGCGGCATCATGGCCACGTTGCTGGCGGGGTTGCTGTTCGCGCTGCGCCCGCTGGCCATGCGCCCGGCGCATGTGTTGCGCGCGCGCGAATGACAGCTAAAGCCGCGCCTTTGCCCGCGTGACAATGATCGGGATCAGGAAGGTCAGGAAGAACAGCCGGAACACGTGATGCGCGGCGACATAGGCCGGGTTGGCATTCAGCAGAACCGACATTGCCATCATGGTTTCCAGCCCACCCGGCGCGAAGGCGATCAGCACCATCATGACGGGCAGATCGAACAGGCGCGCCGTGGCCAGCGCGGCCGCCAGCGAGACCAGCACCGAAAAGACGCTGAGCAGGGCAGACGAGGCGAAAGACCTGGCCACCATGGCGAAGGTGATGCCGCTGAACCGCGCGCCGATCAGCGTGCCCATGATGGTAAAGGCCGGGATCGACAGCCAGCGGGGCACGCCCCCGTCGATCAGCCCTGAACCATGCGACAGGGACGAGACCGCCATGCCGCCCAGCAACAGCGCCGCAGGAACGCGCAGCCGCTGGAAAACCAGGCCCACCAGAACCGACAGTGCCAGCAACAGCGCCAGCACCGGCAGCGTCATGACCTGCGCCATGGGGCGCATTGCGGGCAGCGGTCCGTCTGACAGGAAAGGGGCCAGCAGCGGCACGGCAAGGGTCAGTGTCAGAACCCGCATGGTCTGTATCATCATGACGCGCGGAATATCGGCCCTGGTTTCGGCCGACAGACTGATGACAAAGCTCAGATGCCCCGGCACCGCCGTCAGCAAGGACGACATAAGATCCAGCCCGAACACCCGCCGCATCAGCCAGGCCCCGCCCAGAAAGATCACCGTGATCGACAGCGCCAGCATGATCAGGCTGCCCGGCCATCGGGCGGCGTTCTCGACCGCCTCGGGGGTGACGGCGGCGCCCATGTTCATGCCGATGACGACAAAAACGATATTGCGCAGTTGTTCGGGAATGGTGACTGCCAGCCCCGACAGGGCGCATAACGTCACCAGCGCAACCGGACCTGTCAGGAACGGCACCGGCACCGACAGGTAAAACGCGGCCGCAGCACCCAGCCCGCCAATGATCAATGTCCGCAAAACGGTCCACATGCTGTCGGCCTTTCGCGGGTTGCCTGTGGGGTGCGCGGACCTAAGCGCCGCTTCGTTGCTTTGTCAAGACGGGCGGCGGTGGGGACCGGGTGCCGCGAAAATGCCGGGATACATGCGAAATGTGGCATATACTTGCGCAATGCCTTTTCCTGCCGGGCGGTGGCGGCTAGGTATGGCTGGCACCAGAGACCGAAACATGAAACCTGCCGTAATGCCATTGACGCGCGATGTCGTCCTGATCGGGGGCGGGCATAGCCATGCGCTGGTCTTGCGCAAATGGGGTATGAACCCGTTGCCCGGCACCCGGCTGACCCTTGTCAATCCGGGGCCAAGCGCACCCTATTCTGGTATGCTGCCCGGGGTGGTGGCCGGGCATTACGGCCCGGCGGATCTGGAAATCGACCTGGTGCGCCTGGCCCGTTTCGCCGGGGCGCGGCTGATATTGGGCCGCGCGACGGGGATCGACCGGGAACAGCACCTGATCCATGTCGAGGGCCGTCCGCCTGTCTTGTACGATATTGCCAGCCTCGATATCGGCATCAGTTCGGACTTGCCACAGATGACGGGCTTTGCCGATCATGCGGTGCCGGCAAAACCGCTGGGCCCGTTCGCGGATCGCTGGGCCGCTTTCGTGCAGGATGTCGCCCGGGGCCGCGCTGCGCCGCTGGTGGCGGTGATCGGGGCGGGGGTTGCCGGGGCGGAACTGGCGCTGGCGGCGGCGCATCGGCTGGGTGCCGGCGGACGGGTTGTGCTGCTTGAGGCGGGTGATATGGCGCTGCGTGGCATCGGATCGGGCGCGCGCCGGGCGATACTGGCCCAGATGGCGGCACAAGGGGTGGAATTGCGCACCAATGCCGATATCACGGCTGTTACCGAAAAGGGCGTCACGCTGGCGGGTGGCACGGATATCCCTGCCAGCCTGGTCATTGGCGCCGCCGGAAGCCGGCCGCAGGGCTGGCTGACAAGCTCAGGATTGCAACTGACCGATGGTTTTGTCGATATCGGTCCAGATCTGCGGGCGCTGAATGATCCCGCTATCTATGCGGTCGGGGATTGCGCGCATATGACCTATGCCCCCCGGCCCAAGGCGGGTGTCTTTGCCGTTCGGCAGGCGCCGGTTCTGTATCACAACCTGCGCGCCGATCTGACGGGTCGCGCGCGCCGGGCATATCATCCGCAGCGCGATTATCTGAAGCTGATATCGACGGGCAGACAGCATGCCGTTGCGGACAAGTTGGGATTACGCCTGGAAGGCGATTTTCTGTGGCGCTGGAAAGACCGGATTGACCGCAAGTTCATGGACAAGTTCCGAACCTATCCCCCGATGAATCTGGTCGCCGATTTGCCCGCGCATATGACGCTGGGCGTGGCCGAAGATCTGGCCGGTGCGCCACCCTGTGGGGGATGCGCCGCCAAGCCGGGCGGCGATGTGCTGCGCTCGGGGCTGGCCGATCTGCCGCCACCGGCGCGGGGCGATGTGTTGCATGGTGTGGGGGATGATGCGGCGGTGCTGAAATTCGGCGCGTCGCGTCAGGTGATCACGTCGGATCATTTCCGGGCCTTTACCGAAGACCCTTTCATCTTGTCCCGGATCGCGGCGCTGCATGCGCTGGGCGATGTCTGGGCGATGGGGGCCAAACCGCAGGCGGCGCTGGCCACCATCATCCTGCCAAGGATGCGCGGCACGATGCAGCAGCATATGCTGCGCGAGATCGAGACCGCCGCCAGCGCCGTCTTTCGCGCCGCCGGGGCCGATCTGGTGGGCGGGCACACATCGGTCGGGGCCGAGCTGACGGTTGGATTCACCGTGACCGGCCTGTGCGAGGGACGAGTCACCGGGTTGCAGGGCGCCGTGCCGGGCGATGTGCTGATCCTGACCCGTCCGATCGGCAGCGGCACGCTGTTTGCCGCTGAAATGCAGGGGCTGGCGCATGGCGATGATATTGCCACGGTCCTTCGGCTTTTGTCCGTGCCGCAGGGGGATGCGGCGGCGATACTGGCGCCGGTGGCAAATGCGATGACCGATGTGACAGGCTATGGGCTGGTCGGGCATTTGCTGACGATCTTGCGGGCGTCGCAGGTTGGGGCGATCCTGCGCGCCGGGCAGGTGCCCTTGATGGATGGCGCACTGGATCTGGCCCGTTCCGGTATCCGTTCGTCGCTGTTTCCCCAGAATTCCGAAATGCTGGATGCGATCACGGGCGCAGAGCGCGCCAATCCGTTACATGCGCTGCTGGTCGATCCGCAGACAGCGGGTGGATTGCTGGCCAGCCTGCCCGCAGATCGGGCGCAACAGGTGCTGGGGCAACTGACTGACTGCGGATTTCCGGCCCGGATCATCGGCGAAATCATTCGGGGCGGCCCGCTTATTACCCTGAAATAAGCATGGCCGCCTTGGCCTTGATGTCGGCAACCGCCACTGCCAGCGAGGCGGCCCCCAGATCGTCAAGTTGCACCGTCATTGATGGCAGATCGCAAAAGCGCGCTCGTTGCCGTTCATAGCGCGGATCATAATGATTTTGCATCAATGATGCGGCCAGTGTTTCATAGTCGCCAGTTTCGGCCAGCTTTTGCCAGTCTTCGATACGGTCGCGCGGATGCAGCGGGCGCAGCGAGGCCAGCGTAGCGATAAGCCGCGCGTGGTCTGCGATGATATCGCCATATGTCTGCGTAAGGTAGCGCGCACGGGCAGGCAGGGGGGCGGTGACGGTCAGGCGCGGCGCGGTCATCATCGCGCGCCAAAGGGATGGGGGCAGGTTGATACGTCCGATCTTGTTCGATTCAGCCTCGACCAGAATCGGTCGGTCCGAGTCAAGCTGCGCAGCCTGCATCGCCAGCGCGGTTTCAAAGGCTTTCTGATCGGGCTGGCTGTCGGTGCGCGCGCCAAACAGCGAGCCGCGGTGATTTGCAAGGTCTTCCAGATCAATGACCTGTTCACCTTTTTCAGACAACAGGGCCAGCAATTCGGTCTTGGCCGTGCCGGTATTGCCATCCAGAACCACGACGGGGCCGGGCCAGGGCGCATCGTAAAGCGCCTGCTGCACCAGACGGCGAAAACTGCGATAGCCGCCGTCGATCGTTTCGGCCTGCCAGCCAACCTGCCGCAGGATCAGGGCCAGCGCGCCAGACCGCTGGCCGCCGCGCCAGCAATAGACCAGCGGGCGATAGCCCTTTGGCTTGTCGGCCAGTGTGGTTTCCAGGTGATGCGCTGCATTGCGTGCCACCAGCGCCGCGCCGATCTTGCGGGCCAGAAATGGGCTTTGCTGTTTGTAGATCGTGCCAACATGGGCACGTTCCTCGTTGCTGAGAACCGGCAAGTTTATCGCGCCGGGAACATGGTCCTGGGCGAATTCCGCCGGTGACCGCACGTCGATCACCTGATCGAAGGGCAGACAGTCAAGATCGGACAGCGATGAAAGCGCATATACCATACGCCCTGATAGGCCGAGTGTGCAGGCTGGAAAAGAGAAACCGTGATGTGGCCATGCCCCGATTCCGAACCAATTTCGTCCGTTCGGCGCATTGGGCCGAAATGATAAACAATCCGCCGGGCATAATTATCCACAGCCCGCCATTGTGTGAAATATTGGCGACTTTGCAGGTGCGGCGTTGACTAAACTGTGAATAATATGAGAGCGTTGCGCGCGATCGTTACTGCGCGCCCCCAGTATTGCCGTTGCGCCAGCGAAGGAAAAGAATTGTCGATGGAACGCCTGCTGTTTCGCAAGATACCCGTCTGGGTGCTGCTTCCCCTTTTCATTCTGATCGTTGTGGGTCTGGTCGGTTTCGGGATCGTGGTACGGACCCGCGCGCTGGGATATGACAGGTTCGGCGCGGTGGGCGATGTTGCTTATAATGTGGCCGACCTGCCCAATGTCATCGAAAAGATCATGAACCCCGAAGATCGGATGGTCGCGCAGATGTGGGGCAATGTCCGGTTCAAGAATCGCGCTGGATGGTCTGGGGCGGCAACCTCGGGCCAGGCGGGGGTGGAAGGTTATCTGCTGCTCAGCCGCTATGACGGCGACCGCCGGCGCCATGTGGTCGATCTGGTCGATCTGTCGACACAGGAAACCAGGTTCACCTGGGACCCGGACCCGAATGAAATGTTCGAAGGCGTGAATTGGAGCGCCAAGTATCAGAATGTTCCATTTTCAAACGAGCATTATCGCCATATCCATCCGTATATGACTGATAATGGCGATCTGATCGTCAAGGATATCGCAACGCCGCTGGTCCGTCTGAATGCTTGTGGCAATACGGTCTGGCGGAATGACGCGTTGTTCCACCATTCTACCGAGATGGGCCCTGATGGCAATTTCTGGATCCCCGAGACATATGATCCGGTGCGCTTCAATGGTGCCCCGAATGATTATCGTGACGATGCCATTACGCAGGTGTCACCGGATGGTGAAATCCTGTTCACGAAATCGGTTTCGCAGATCCTGGTAGATAACGGTTTGCAATACCTGCTGTTTGGCGTGAATGCAGGGTATAATGATGATCCTATACACCTGAACGATATTCAGCCGGTCATGTCTGACGGTCCCTATTGGAAGCAGGGCGATGTATTTCTCAGCATCCGTCATAAATCCACGATTGTTTTGTATCGCCCCTCAACGGATAAGGTCATCTGGCTGAAGACCGGCCCATGGTCGTTTCAGCATGATGTTGATATCATTGACGATACCCATATCGGCATCTTCAACAACAACATGTATTCCAAGCCCGCCGGCCCCAGCGTAGAGCCGGGCAGCGAGGTGATGATCTACGATTTCGCCACCGATACTGTCAGCAAGCCGCTCAGCGATGCCTTTCGCCGCGAAGAGTTCGCGACCCTGGCCGAAGGCCTGTTCACCATACTGCCATCGGGGCAGATGCTGGTGGAAGAGGCGGAATTTGGCCGGGTTCTGATTTTTGACGCAGACGGCAGGGTTGCGCTTGAATATGTTAATGGTGCGAAGGATGGCTTGCCGTATCTTTTGGGCTGGGTGCGCTATGTGCCCAAGGCGCAAGGCGATGCGGCATTGAAGGAACTGAGATCCGCGAACTGCGATAACTGACTGATCCTAGCAACGGAAGATAGCCATGGATACTAAACGCACCATTTTGATAGCATCCCTCATGATGATCCTGCCCGTCGCGGCGCAGGCCTATGTCGGGCCGGGCCTGGGGGCGGGTGCAATTGCGGCCGTGTTCGGGGTGATAGGCTCTGTTTTTCTGGCCCTGTTCGCGGTGATCTATTATCCGATCAAGCGTACGCTCAGAAAGCGCAAGAAAACCCCCAGCGCCGATGCCGGCAATGATGGCACCCCTGAATGAACTGGGTTCTGATCGGCCTGGCTACGCTGATCGCCTGTGAAATCCTGAAAGCGGTGCCTTTCGGGGTGACGCTTTCGCGTGTGACAGCCTATTCGCGCAAAGCCGCCCGCACCGTGTCGAGCAGCCGCATATCCGATCACTGGAAGGAACGGGTGCTGCCTGCCTTTGCCATGCGGATCGCCATGGCCTGCATTCTGATCCTCGGGATGCTGATGCTGGTGGTTCTGCCCTATGCGTTGATCGGTGTGATCTACCCGACGGGCTTTGCCGGGTTGATTGCCGATCTGGCGCGGCCGGTGGTGATCGTCGCCATGCTGGTCGGGTCTGTCGCCTATCTGTGGCTGCGCACGCGCGGCGGAAAAAAGAACGCTGAAGCGTCAGATTATTCCACCACTGACAAGTTGCTGCACCGGCTGGCGCTGGGCGCGCCGGTTCTGCCGGAAATGATTCACGATCTGGAACGCGGTCGTTACCTGAAGCAATCACCAGACGCCCGTAACGGCGATCATGTGTTCATCTGCGGGCTGGCGCGGGCCGGCACCACGATATTGACGCGAGAGCTGTATGGATCAGGCGCGTTCGGGTCGCTGACCTATCGCGACATGCCCTTTGTGATGGCGCCCAACCTGTGGGCCAACATGTCGCGCCACAGCAAGATGGAGGCCAAGGACCGCGCCCATGGCGATGGTATCCAGGTCGATCTGGACAGCCCCGAGGCGCTGGACGAAGTGTATTGGCGGGTGACCTGTGGCAAGGATTACATCACCGACAAAGGCCTGACGGTTCACAAACCCTATCAGGAAGAACTGGACGGCTTTGCCGATTACATAAGCCTGATCCTGCGCCGCACCGGCAAGGCCCGCTATCTGTCGAAGAACAACAACAATATCCTGCGCTTGCCATCCCTGGCCGCGACCCTGCCCAATGCGCGCTTTCTGGTGCCGGTGCGCGACCCGCTGCAACATGCCGCCAGCCTGCTGTCACAGCACAAACGGTTTCAGACGGCCGACGGGTTCGAGGAAAGCTATTTCAAATGGCTGGGCCATCATGAATTTGGCAAGGCGCACAAGCCGTTTCTGTTCGAGGGCCGCCCGACATCCGATCCGATGACGCTGGATTACTGGCTGCAGGTCTGGATCGCCAGCTATGACCACCTGCGGGGTATCAAGGACCGGCTGGGGGATGCGGTGCAGTTTGTATCATACGAGGCCCTGTGCCGCGATCCGGCCTATCAGGCGCAGATCCTGCAAGGTCTGGGCATGGCCGCCGCGCCCTTTGCCGAAATGCGCGACAAGGGGGCCAAACCGATAGAGGGCGCGCATCCTGATCTGGCCGCCCGCGCTGCCGATATTCATGCGTCGCTGATCTGAGGGGTCAGGCCGGGGCCGCCTGAAAGGCTGCGTTGATTTCTTGGGTCTTGCGATAGGCTGGACGGGCAGACAGCCGCGCCCAATAGGCCTGCATCGCGGGCGAGACATCGCCCAGCAGGCCCAGCATTTCCAGCAGCCGGAAATTATAGCCCACACTGATATCGGCCACCGTAAAGCGCCCGCCCACCAGATAATCGCGCCCGCGCATCGCGGTTTCGACCGTGTTCAGCGCCTTGAAAAAGCTGTCCCGATAATATTCGGTCACATCGGGGTGGTCGATCACCTCGGGGTGGGTCTTGCTGTACCAGCCGCCATAATGGATCACCAGGCTAAGCGCGCTGGTCAGCGATGCCTCGCCAAAGGTCAGCCAGTTCAGGAAGGGCCCAAATTCGGCCTCGGCCGGGGTCAGCGCCAGATCGGACGGGCCATAGCGCGAAGCCAGATAATGGCACATGGCGACGGATTCATGCATGACGATATCGCCATCAATCAGGAAGGGCACCGTGCCCAGCGGGTTCATCTTGATATATTCGGGCTGCTGGCGCGGCGGAAAGGCCCGCATTTCCAGGTTGTATTCCAGCCCCAGTTCTTCCAGCGCCCAAAGAGGCCGCAGCGAACGCGCGCGGGCGCTGTGAAACAGTGTGACCATGTCGCTTCCTCCCCGAAGTCCAATGATGAACCATGGATAGCGACGATGATGATTGTGATCAACGCCGACCGTTCCTGCTTGCACCAGCCGGTGAAAAGAACAGTCAGTCGCCTAGCTTTGGAAAGCCCTTGAAAGGGGGCATTTGCTTGTTCAGCATCATGTCAATGGCCTCGATCGGCTCGGGTGAGGCGAAGGCTGCGGCCTGTCCCAGTGCTTCCATCGCGAACAGCGAGGCGCGGTCTGTATCCATCGACAGGTTCAGTATCGCCTTCGTCATCGACAGCGCGGTCGGGGAAATTTTCGCCATGCTGAGCGCAAGTTCTTGCGCGCGCGCCTCGATGGTGCCGCTGCCTTGCAGTTCCATGACGATGCCCAGCGCCTGGGCTTCGGCGGCATCAATGACGCGCGCCGACAGGATCAGTTCCTTTGCGCGTTGCAACCCGACGATGCGGGGCAACAGGTAAAGCGGCCCAAGGTCGGGTATCAGCCCAAGTTTGAGATATGACATCGCGAACCGCGCACGTGGCGTCGCCAGTACCAGATCGGCCGCCAGCGCCAGCGAAAAGCCCGCGCCGAAGGCCGGACCATCCACAACCGCAATCAATGGTTTGCCAAGATTCAGCAGATCTTCGATCATGCGCAATCCGGTCTTGATGCGCTGATGCCAATAGGCGGTGCCTGCTTCGGCATTTTCCCGAAGCAGTTTCAGGTTTCCGCCTGCGCAGAATGCGCCATCGCTGCCAGCAAGAACGACAACCCTGATTTCGTGATCCTCGCGCAGGCGGTCGAGGACCTGCATCAGATCCTTGCGCAAATCCATATCCAATGGATTATGCTTTTCTGGACGGGTCAGCCTGATCCAGCCAACCTGATCCGTCACGCTGAAGGTCAGGGTTTTCAATTCGCTCTGCATCAGGATGCGGGTGCAAACATCGGAATGCTTGTTCCGTTTTGCGATGGTTTGAACGCAACCCTCACCTTTTGGCCGATCTTGACCGTATCTAGATCGCAATCGACGATATTGGTCAGCACCGTCACGCCTTCGTCCAGCGTGACATAGGCCAGCGCATAAGGGATGGGGCCGGCGCGGCGGGTGACGCTGACCGAATAGATCGTGCCGGTTCCCGCTGCATCCACCCATTCGGTATCGCCCATGCAATAGGGGCAAACCGGGCGGGGATACCAATGCGGTTTGCCGCAATCCGTGCATTTGCGCAGGCGCAGAACGCCGGTTTTTGCCGCCTCAAAGAACGGTTCGGTTGCCGCATCAATGACCGGATCGGGGATTGGTCTGTCCTGATATGGTGTGCTCATCTCTTTCATCCCCGTTCCATGATCAATGTTCCGCTGCCGTGGCGCGACCCCAACAGCCCGCCGGTGCCCTGTGCCAGGGCCAGCGTGCAGTTGGGCACCTGAACCTTGGGGTGGGCCTCGCCGCGCAGCTGGCGCACTGCCTCGATCACTTTGGTGATGCCGCCGCGATTGGCCGGGTGGTTGTTGCACAGCCCGCCGCCATCGGTGTTGAACGGCAGCTTGCCCACGCTCGAAATCAGATTGCCATCGGCCACAAATTTCCCGCCCTGACCCTTTTCGCAAAACCCCAGATCTTCCAGCTGCATCAGCACGGTGATCGTGAAGCTGTCATAGATCGAGGCATATTGGATATCGCCCGGCTTGACCCCCGCTTCGGCAAAAGCCACCGGCCCAGATCGCGCCGCCGCCGACCATGTCAGATCAACCTGGCCATTCAGCGTGCCCTTGATCGCCTCGCCCGCACCCAGAACGTTGATCACCGGGCGATTCAGGCTGCGCGCGATATCGGGATGCACCACGACCAGCGCCCCGCCGCCGTCACTGACCACGCAGCAATCCAGCTTGTGCAGCGGATCGGAAATCATGGGCGATTCCAGCACTTCCTCGACCGTTACGGGCGATTTCAGCATTGCATGCGGGTTGTGTTGGGCGTGGGCGGCTGCGGCGACCTTGATCCAGGCCAGCTGTTCGCTGGTCGTGCCGTATTCATACATGTGACGCGCGGCAACCAGCGCGTAATTGTTTACCGTCACCGGGCCAAAGGGCATTTCCCAGGGGCCATCGGGGGTGTCATCGGTGACCATCCGCGCGCCGACACCGACTGTGACCGGGGTGCTGCGTGGCCGTCCGGCCAGTGTGATCAGCGCCACACGGCATTTGCCCATCGCGATGGCCTGGGCGGCGTGGGATACGTGCAGCAGATAGGCGGAACCGCCGGTATCGGTCGTGTCGATGTGGCGCAAACCGGTCAGGCCCAGATAGTCGGCCATGCTGTTGGCGCCCAGCCCCGGTGCATCGCCGGCGCAGAAATATCCATCGACATCTTCCAGCGTCAGCCCTGCATCCTGCAAAGCCCCCCGCGCGCATTCCGCATGCAGTTGTGCAACCGTCTTGTCCGGCGCCTTGCGCGTCGGATGCTCATACGCGCCCGCAATGCAGGCCTTGCGACGTATCGTCATATGATAACCTTATCCCTTCAACTGCTGTGGCATCAATCAAGCCGTATAGAAACGTTGTTCTAACGCGCGGAATATGAAAGAGTCCGCTGCAAAGGTCAACACGTCGTTGTTGAGGAATCCATATAGGGTATAACCGGGCAAAATGGGGGAAATATATGTCATATGAAACATTGCAGGTGGACCGTGACGATGCGGGCTGTGTGACCGTCAACCTGAACCGGCCCGAGTCGAAGAACGCGCTCAATCCCGCTATGACGGCCGAGCTGACGGCGCTGTTCACCGATCTGGGGCATGACAGCGGCGCGCGGGCCGTGGTCTTGACCGGCGCGGGGCAGGATTTCTGTTCTGGTGGCGATCTGAAGGCAGCGTCGCAGGGGGCGCCCAGCACGCCTGAAACACGCCTTGCCGGCATGCGAAAATACAAGGATCTGGCAAAGGCAATCATGGCGCTGGACAAGCCGCTGATCGTGGCGGTGGATGGTGTTGCCTATGGTGCGGGCTTCAGCATTGCGCTGATGGCGGATATCGTATTGGCCTCGGACCGGGCGCGGTTCTGCATGGTGTTCCACCGTATCGGGTTCGTGCCGGATGTGGCCGCCTATTACACATTGCCGCGCGTCGTGGGCCTGCAACGGGCAAAGGAGCTGATCCTGTCCGCGCGCGAAGTCCGTGCCGATGAGGCGCGCGATCTGGGCATCGCGCTGGAGGTGTTGTCACCTGAGGATCTGCTGCCGCGTGCCCGTGCCATGGCTGCCGGCTTTGCCTCTGGCTCGCCCACGGCTGCGGGCCTGTCGAAAATGGCGCTGCAAATGTCGTTGCAAAGCGATCTGACGCAGATGCTGGATTATGAGGCCAGCGCCCAGGCCATCGCAGTGGGCAGCGATTTCGCACGCGAAGCCATCCGCCGCTTTATCGCCAAGGAACCCGCGCAGTTTCGCTGGCCGTCTAAATAGGTCTATCTGTGCCAGGGCCGGTCACAGAAACTGAACGGGCTTTTCCCATTGCAACAGCGCCGCGCAACCTTCGTCCGACCAGACACGATGTTCCGACCCGATCGAGTTGATAATGAAATCGCCCGCCCGATAGGTGCCATTATCGTCGCTTTGTGACCCGTCCAGCACAAGAATGGTTTCAACCCCGGCATGGCGGTGGCGCGGGGCGGCGGCCCCCCGTTCATAGCGCAGAACGGCGATCTGCGGATCGTCGCGGCGAATCCAATGCACGGTAATGCCCGGTTTGAACGGTTCATATGCCAGGTCGCGCCAGCCGCCGTTCAGCAATTGGCGCGTGTCGGGCAGGGCGGTCATGCCAAGGCCCCCAGAATATCATCGGTGGGCGCGGTCCAGCCGACAATGGCGCCCTGGGCGCGGATCATGTCGATGGCGGCCTGTTTGAAGGCGGGGAAATAGCTTTCGGTTGCATCGGTTGCCAACAGGCAATCATAGCCGCGGTCATTGGCCTCGCGCATGGTGGTCTGCACGCAGACCTCGGTTGTGACCCCGGCGAAGATTAGTTGTCGCAGGCCCTTTTCAGCCAGAACCTGCGCAAAGGAGGTGGCGTAAAACGCGCCTTTGCCGGGTTTGTCGATCACGGTTTCACCCTCGATCGGATAAAGCTCGGGGATGATATCCGCGCCGGGTTCGCCGGCGATCAGGATACGCCCCATAGGGCCCGGATCGCCGATGCGCAGGGCGGGATTGCCCCGGTTGCGTTTGGCGGGGGGCAGGTCAGACAGATCGGCGCGATGGCATTCGCGGGTGTGGATCACCGGCAGGCCCGCGGCGCGAAAGCCGTCGATCAGGCGTCTTGTGGTCGGGATGATCGCACGCAACAGCGCCACATCATTGCCAAGCGAGGCGCCAAAGCCGCCCGGTTCGACAAAATCGCGCTGCATGTCGATCACCACCAATCCGATACTGTCGGGATCAAAGGCAAAATCAAACGGTTCGGCCCGGATCAATGGCATCACGCATGCCCCGCCATATAGCCACCGATTTCGGCCACATCGGCCTGCGCGGCGGTCGTTTCAAAGGCGATATGCCCTTCGGACATCACCAGAATGCGGTCGGACAGTTCCAGAATTTCATCCAGATCCTCGCTGATCAGCAGCACCGCCGCGCCGCGATTGCGGGCCTCGACGATTTTCTCGCGGATGGTGGCGACGGCGGCAAAGTCCAGGCCGAAACAGGGGTTGGACACGATCAGCAGATCGACATCACCGGTCAGTTCGCGCGCCAGCACCGCGCGCTGGACATTGCCGCCCGAAAGGGCTGCGATCGGGCTTTGAGGCGAGGCGGTCTTGACCTTGAACTGGGCGATCATCGCATCGGCATTGGCGGCGATCCGGCGATTGCTTTTCCAGAACCGCGGGCGCGGGCCGGTCCCGACATCGAACAGCCGAAAGGCCAGGTTTTCGGCCACGCTCATCTTCGGGGCGCAGGCGTTTTGCAGCGGCTCTTCAGGCAGATAGCGCACCTTATGCGCCTTGGCTTCAGCGCGGGTGGCCGTGAACGGCGTTCCTTTGACGCGAACTGTGCCGCCTTTCAGCGGGCGCTGGCCTGTCAGAATCTCCATCAATTCCATCTGGCCATTGCCGGACACCCCGGCGATTCCCAGGATTTCGCCGCCATGAACGGCGATATCGTCAATTCTGATCTCTTTCAGTCTCGACCGGTCGTCAGCCTGAATTCCGTCCAGTTTCAGAATGGCATCTCCACGGGTGCCCGTGCGTTTCACCTCGGATATTTCGGGGTCTGCGCCCATCATCATCCGGGCCATATCGGCGGTGGTCAGATCGGTGACCGCCCCGCCGCCCGCATGTTTGCCGCGCCGCAGAACCGTCACGTCATCAGCAAAGCTGGTGACTTCGCGAAACTTGTGGGTAATCATGAGCACCGAAATTTCGCCCGCCTGGGTCAGGGCGCGGACATGGCCCAGAACCTCGGTCGCTTCGGCAGGGGTCAGAACCGATGTCGGTTCGTCAAGGATCAGGAACCTGCGGCCCAGATACAGCTGTTTGAGAATTTCCAGCTTTTGCTTTTCGCCCGCCGCCAGCCGCTTGACGGGTTGGTCCAGCGGCACCTTGAATGGCATGCCGTCCATGAACGCCGCCAGTTCTGCGCGTTCTCTGGCCCAGTTGATCACGCCCGGGGCATCGGCCCGGCTGATAACCAGGTTTTCGGCGGCCGTCAGCGACGGGACCAGCGTGAAATGCTGATAGACCATGCCCAGCCCCAGATCATGGGCAATGCGTGGATCGGTCATCCTGGCTTCTTGTCCGGCGACCAGAACATCGCCCGAGGTGGCGTGATAAAAGCCCATGATGCATTTCACCAGTGTCGATTTTCCCGCGCCGTTTTCGCCCAGAAGGGCGTGAAACGTCCCGGCCGGAATGTTGATCGACACATTGTCCAGCGCGGTGAAATCGCCAAAGCGCATGGTCATCCCCACGGCCTCTATCCCGACCGCGCCGCGTGGTGTGGTTGCGCGCCGCGTCATGGCAGCGCCGCGATCAGGGACGCGCTGTGGGAAACCGCGCCGAATACACCGCCCTGCATCTTGACCATCTTGACGGCGGCATCATGATTGCCTTTGTCTGTGGCACCGCAACAATCTTCGACAAGCAGACATTCGAAACCGCGATCATTGGCTTCGCGCATCGTGGTATGGACGCAGACATCGGTGGTGATGCCGGTCAGGATGATATTGTCGATGCCGCGCGTGCGCAGCAGCAGTTCCAGATCGGTGGCGCAGAAGCTGCCCTTGCCGGGTTTGTCTATGATCGGCTCGCCATCTCTGGGGTAAAGCTCCGGGATGATGTCCCAGCCCGGCTCGCCCCGGATGAGGATCTTGCCGCAGGGCCCGGCATCGCCGATGCCAGCCCCGATCTGCTGACTGCGCCAGCGCTTGTTGGGGGGCAGGTCGGCCAGATCGGGGCGGTGGCCTTCGCGGGTATGGATGATCAGGTATCCCTTGTCGCGCATCGTGGCCAGAAGGCCCTTGATCGGTTCGATCGGGGCCTGTGTCAGGGACAGGTCATAGCCCATCGAATCGACATAACCGCCGGTGCCGCAGAAATCGGTCTGCATGTCGATAATGATCAGCGCCGTATTTTCGGGGCGCAGATCGCCGTTCCAGGGCCAGCGATAGGGATCGGCGTCAATATGGGTCACCATGTTTCCTTTCGTCTTGTCATCCTTGGGGCGGTCATTTGGTAATGCTCAGCTCGCCCGGCGCGCCTTCCATCGCCTTGTTGGGCGATGATGTGGCGATCAGCAGGCCCAGCGTCAGCACGTAAGGTGCCGCGAAGAACAGGTAATAGCCCTGCGTTACCCCCACCGATTGCAGCGCCGGCCCCAGTGCACCAGCGCCGCCAAACAGAAGTGCGGCCCAGAAACAGTTCATCGGGTTCCAGCGCGCGAAAATCACCAGGGCAACCGCCATCAGGCCCTGACCGGATGAAACGCCTTCGTTCCAGCTGCCGGGATAATAGAGCGACAGATAGGCCCCGCCGATACCCGCCAACGCGCCGCCCGCCGCCGTGGCCAGCAGGCGCACCAGATTGGGGTCCAGCCCCATGGCGCGGGCGGCATCGGTGCTGTCGCCGACCACCCGCAGGATCAGCCCGATCCGGGTGGATCTGAACATCCATGTCAGAAACACCGCAAACGCCGCCCCGATCAGAAACAGGGCATTGATCTGCAATGCCGCCTGCACCTGCGATATGCCCGACCACCAGCCAAGGGGGATCGACGGCAGATCGGGCGCGACCGGCTGGATATAGGGTTTGCCGAAAAAGAACGCCAAACCCATGCCCAGCAACATCATGGCAATGCCGATGGCGATGTCGTTCACGCCCTTGAATTTGCACACCCAGCCGTGGAACAGCCCGAACACCATGCCCGCCAGGGCCGCCGCCAGCACCCCCAGCCAGGCAGACCCGCTGTTATATGCGATGGCATAGCCTGTCATTGCGCCAAAGATCAGCGTGCCTTCCAGCCCCAGATTGATGCGGCCCGATCGTTCGGTCAGGCATTCGCCCAGCGAAACGAACAGGAACGGCGTGGAGACCCGTATCGCCCCGCCCAGAATGGCCAGCGGCACGCCCCACAGCCCGATATCGGCGACCGTGCTCATGATTTCACCGCCCAAAAGGCCGGGGTAAAGACCCGGAACCGGCCATACAACGTTTCGCTGAGCAGGATGACGACGAACACGATACCCTCCATGACCAGTATTGTTGCATCGGGCAGGTCCATCCGGCGCTGGATCAATCCGCTGGAGGCCTCGAATCCGGCCAGCAGGATGGCCACCGGAATGATGGCCAGCGGGTTGTGGCGGGCCAGAAACGCGATCAGGATGCCGGTATAGCCATATCCGGCGATCAATGATCCATTGGCCGATCCGTGAATGGCCGACACTTCGAACATCCCCGCCAGCCCGGCAAAGGCACCGCCCAATGCGGTGAAGCCGATGATCAGCCTGCCGACCGGCAGGCCCTGCACCTGTGCTGCGCGCACATTGTCGCCCGCTATGCGTGCGGCAAAGCCGATCGTGGTGCGCTCGATCAGCACCCAGCACAGGATGCAGGCGATGATGCCCGCCGCAAATCCCCAATGCACATCAATGCCGATGGGAATATCGCCCATGCGCAGATGCGCGGGCAGCGGCGTAGTCGAGGGTTTGTTCAGACTGGCCGGATCGCGGAACGGGCCTTCGACCAGATGGTTCATCAGGGCAATCGCGATATAGGCCATCAAAAGCGAGGCAATGGTTTCGTTCACGCCGCGTTTGAACCGCAACGCCCCCACAGCGCCGATCCATATGCCGCCCATCGCCGCGCCGGCCAGGCCCATGCCTATGAATCCGATAAAAGACGGCGCCGCGGCCAGCCATGTGCCGGTTACAGCCGCCGCCAGGCCACCCAACGCAATTGCGCCTTCGCCGCCGATCACCACCAGACCCAGCCGCGCCGGCAGCGCAACGCAAAGCGCCGCCAGCAACAGCGGCGATACCCGCGACAGCGTGTTTTGCCAGGAAAAGGCCGAGCTGAACCCGGCCTTGTAGACCAGCCCGTAAAAATCGGCCGGTGATTTGCCCATGATCAGCAGGAACAGCGAAAACACCGCCATTCCGACCAGCAGCGCCCCCAGCGGGATGGCGACCCCTTCCAGACGGGGCACCATGTCCTGCAGGAAGGATGCGCGCCGCGTCGGGGCGGGGATATGCGTGGCTGCCGTCATGGCGCTGTTCCCTAGCTGGTCGACCCAAGAACGCCGTCAACAAGGTAATCCATGCTTTCCAGCGCCACGTCGGTTTCAACGAAGGATTGCCCTTCGGTGGCGATCACATTGCCCTTGTTATCCTTCATCGGTCCGTTGATCACGGCATAGCCGCCCGCCATGATCTTGGCTTTCGTATCTTCGAACTGGGCGCGCGCGGCATCCGATACGGCGGGGCCGAGGGGGCTCATCTTGATGAAACCTTCAGCCAGGCCGCCGCGTACGAAATTGTCGATCATGCCGCCCTCCAATGTGGTTTTCACCATCTTGGTATAGACATTGGCCCAGTTCCATTCGGCCCCGGTCAGATATTTTTCTGGCGCCAGCGGGCTTTGGTTGGCGTGATAGCCGCAAACATAGGCCCCGCGCCCGGCAGCGGTTTCGATCACCACCTTTGGACCGTCCACATGGCAGGTGATCACATCACAGCCCTGATCGCACAGCGCGTTGGTTGCTTCGGCCTCTTTCACGGCCAGCGACCATTCGCCGGTAAAGATCACCTGACAGGTGATCGTCGGATCGACCTGACGCGCGCCCAGCAGGAACGAATTGATATTCAGCAGAACCTGCGGGATCGGCTTTGCCGCGACGAAGCCGATTTTCTTGGATTTGGTCGCATGTCCGGCGGCAATACCGTTCAGGAACTGGCCCATTCCGATATAGCCGAAATACGATCCCACGTTCTTGGGGTCGGTTGCCGGGTTCCACAGGCCGCCCGCATGTTCAAACCGCACATCGGGGAATTTCGGCGCAAGTTCCAGAATATGCGGGTTGAAATAGCCAAAAGAGGTCGGGAACAACAGTGATGCCCCATCGAAATTGATCATCGACTGCATGGTGTTCTGCACATCGTTGGTCTCGGGCACGTTTTCTTCTTCGACGACGGTGACGCCAGCCATTTCCTTGACCGCTGCGGCGCCTTCGGCATGGGCCTGGTTATAGCCATAGTCGTCCTTGGGCCCGACATAGATGAAGCCCACGGTCAGGTCAGTGGCCGCCAATGCGCGGCCCACCGGCAGGGTTGCGCCCAGGGCCGCGGCGCCTGCCAGTGCGGCGGTCGAATTCAGAAAACCGCGGCGCGAGATATTTCGGGTGTTTGACATCAGCACTCTCCTTTGCCGGCCGCAGGGTGGTTCGCGCGAAGGGGCAGGGATGCAGCCCCCTGCATCGAAGATCGGCCGGTGTCCAATCCATGGAATCAACCATAGATCGGATGAGCGGTTCTGACTTATGCTATTTTCAGGCTAGACCGGTGCATGTGATGCACCGCTTGTTCGGCATGTGTCAAACCGGTGCGGCTTCCAGGGCTTGTGTCAACTGGTGCACGAACCGTGCCGAGGCCACGGGCAGCGTGCGCCCGCGCAACTGGCCCAGTAACAGGTTGCCCGGCTCGACATCGCGCGCCGAAAGCGGACGCATCGCCAGACCTGTTTCGGGTTGCGGGTTCAGGCCGATGGGAAACTGAAAGCTGATCGCGTTTTCATGCAGCACATAATGGCGCATGAAATCGAAGGATTCCGATTCCGCGATGGGCGATACCCGGCTGGAACTGGTTTTTTTCGCGGCCTCGTCCAGCAGCATTCGCACACCAAAGGAGGGATCAGGCGCGACATGCGGGTGTGCCAAACATTCGCGCAGCCTGACAGTTTCGTGCCGCGCCAGCGGATGATCGGCCCGCATCAGCGCGAATATCGGCTGCGTCACAGCGGCGATCACCTCGAAGTCGACCAGATGGCGGGGTTCGAACACCAGCGCGATATCGCTGCGAAAGGTGCTGAGTTCGCGTTCCGCCTGCACCCGGTCGCGGACATTGACGCTGAACGTCACGCCGGGGTGGTCGCGCCGGTATTGCGCGATTTGGTCCGGCAGGAAATAGGGCAACAAGGCCTGCGAGCAAGCGATCGACACATGCCCGCGCCGTTCACCCGCCAGATCGGCGACCTGCGATTGCAGGCGCGCCAGATCGGACCGCTGGGCCCGTATATGCTGGATCAGCATCTCGCCCGCCGGGTTCAGGCGCACCCCGCGCGCAAGGCGTTCGAATATTTCGTAACCGAATTCATCCTCGAACCGGTTGATCCGCCGGTTCAGCGCGGATGCCGTGATATTCATATCCTCGGCCGCCTTGCGGATGGATCCCGCGCGCATCACGGCCTCGATAAAGTCGAAATCCTGAAGATGTTTCATATGATCCCCCGAGCGGTGCATAATTTGCACCACTTTAGTGTATTATTAGCATTTGTTCTAACCCTTCCGCCGCGCGAGGTTGAAAACATGCGCCCGCGATGAAGGAGTATTCATTTGGATCATTTGCCGTTCACCTTGCCTGCTCTTCAGCAGGCTTATGCCGATGGCCTGACCCCCGCCCGAATGATCGACATGGTGTTTGACCGGATCGCTGCGGTTGGTGATCCTGCCATATTTCTGCATCTTGCCAGCCGCGATGACCTTCACGCTGCAGCGGCCACCCTGGGTGATCATGACCCAGCGCGCCCGTTATGGGGCATCCCATTTGCGGTCAAAGACAATATCGACGTGGCCGGAATGCCCACCACGGCCGCCTGCCCGGCTTTTGCCTATGATGCGCAGGCCGATGCCTTCGTGGTGGCCCGGCTGCGCGCGGCAGGCGCGATCGTCATCGGGAAAACCAATCTGGATCAGTTCGCCACCGGGCTGGTGGGGGTGCGTTCGCCTTATGGGGTGCCGCGCAACGCGATTGATCCGCTGATCGTGCCGGGTGGGTCGTCGTCAGGGTCTGCCGTCGCTGTGGCCCATGGCATCGTCAGTTTCGCGCTGGGCACCGATACTGCAGGATCGGGGCGGGTGCCGGCGGCGCTGAACAATATCGTGGGGCTCAAGCCCTCGCTGGGTGTATTGTCGGCAACGGGTCTGGTGCCTGCCTGCCGCAGTCTGGATACGATTTCGGTCTTCGCGCTGACGGTCGATGACGCCTATGCCGCCTATCAGGCCGCCGCCGGGTTTGACCCCGCCGACAGCTATGCCCGCGCCATCCCGGCCCCCGATCTGGCCGAGGTGCCACCGGGTCTGAAAATCGGCATCCCCAGTGCCGACACGATCCGGTTTTTTGGCGATACGGTGCAGGCGCAGTCATTCGGCGCGTCAGTCGCGGCGTTGCGCACATCGGGCGCAAGCGTGACCGAGGTTGATTTCGCGCCGCTCTATGCTGTGGCCGATATGCTGTATCAAGGCGCCTGGGTCGCCGAACGCTATGCCGTGATCGAAGACCTGCTGGCGCGCGATCCGGGGGCCGTGTTGCCGGTGACGCGCCAGATCATCACCAAGGCCGAAAGCCTGAGCGCGACCGACGCCTTTCGTGGCATGTACCAGTTGAAAGACCTGATCCGCGCCGCCCAGCCGCAATTGGAAAAGGTCGATCTGCTGTGCGTGCCGACGATGCCGACATTCTATTCGCTGGCCGATTTGCAGGCCGATCCGATCACCCCGAATTCCAATCTGGGCACCTATACCAATTTCGTGAACCTGATGGATATGTGCGGTATCGCCGTGCCGACCCCGGCGCGGCCCGACGGGCGGCCCGGCGGGGTGACGTTGTTGGCCCCCACTGGGCAGGATGCCCTGATCGCGGCCGCCGCGCGCGGGTTGGAACGGGTCGGCAGACGCACCCTGGGCGCCACGGGCTGGACCGTGCCACCCCCATCTGGGGCCGCCAAGGCGAAAGACGATACCATTCGGCTGGCCGTCTGCGGTGCGCATATGTCCGGGCTGCCGCTGAACAAGGATCTGACCCTGCGCGGCGCGCGGTTCTTGCGCAAGGCGCAGACCAGCGCCGATTACCGGTTTTATGCGCTGGCGGGCGGGCCGCCATTTCGCCCCGGTCTGGTGCGCGATCCGGGGCAGGGCGCGCCGATCGCGCTGGAGATTTGGGAAATGCCGCAAGCGGGGTTCGGCAGTTTCATGAAAACCATTCCCGCCCCCTTGGGCATAGGCACGCTGATGCTGGCCGATGGTGGAACGGTGCAGGGTTTTATCTGCGAACAGGCCGGGATCAGCGGCGCACGGGATATCACCGAATTCGGTGACTGGCGCGCCTTTCTGACCAGTCTGCAAACCGCCTGACAAAAAAGCCCCCGTATGCGCGGGGGCTTTCATTTTGTCGTTCTTGGCGCGGACTATTTGGGAATATCGCCCACCACGCCTTCGACGTAAAAGCCCATGCCGGCCAGCGTGCCGTCATCGGCCACTTCACCGGCGGCCAGCCAGGGCGTTCCGTCCTGCTTATTCAGCGGGCCGGTGAAGGGATGATAGCTGCCATCCTCGATGGATTTTTTCAGCGCCTCGGCCTCGGCCCGCACTTCGGCGGGGATCGCATCCGAAAACTCGCCGATGCCGACCATGCCGTCCTTGATGCCCTGCCAGGTGTTCACGCTGGTCCAGGTGCCGTCCAGCACCGCCTGCACGCGGTCGATGTAATAAGGCGCCCATTCGTCGATGATCGACGAAATGCGCGGGGCGGGGGCATATTCGGCCATGTCGGCGGCCTGGCCAAATCCGAACCCACCCGCCTTTTTCAGCACGGCCAGCGGGGCGGTGGAATCGGTATGGGCCAGAACAACGTCCACGCCCTGATCCAGCAGCGCCTGCGTGGCGTCGGCCTCTTTGGCCGGGTCATACCAGGTGCTGACCCAGATCACCGAAAGCTGGACATCGGGATTGGCCTTCTTGGCGTGGATATAGGTCGAGTTGATGCCGCGAATGACCTCGGGGATCGGGAAAGAGGCGATATAGCCGATCTTGCCTGTCTTGGTCATCTTGCCAGCCAGAAAACCGGTCACGGCGCGGCCTTCGTAAAAGCGCGCGGAATAGACCGACACGTTATCGGCGGTCTTATATCCGGTGGCGTGTTCGAATTTCACCTTGGGAAATTTCTTGGCCACGTTGATCGTCGGGTCCATATAGCCGAAGGATGTGGTGAAGATCAGATTGACGCCCGACAGCGCCATCTGGGTCATCGTGGCTTCGGCGTCGGCACCTTCCGGCACGCTTTCCTGTTCGATCAGTTCGACCTTGTCGCCGAAATGTTCCTTCATCTTCATGGCCGCTTCGTGGTGATGCTGGCTCCAGCCGCCATCATTCTTTGGGCCCACGTAAATAAAGCCGACCTTGACCTTGTCGGCAGCAAGGGCGGCAGTGCCCATGCTGACGGCAAGTGCCATCCCGGCCAATAATGTTCTGCGTTTCATTTGGTTACTCCCCTTAGGTGCGGGCACAGGCCCGAAGTTGACACAGCGCCCCTAGCTTGAGGCATGAAAAACGCGGCCAAGCGAGCCGGGCGCGTTCAGGGCGGCCCGGCTGCGATCGGCCGAGATGATTACCAGCACGATAATCGTTATCAAATACGGGCTCATCGACAAGTAGGCGGCAGGAATCGCAACCCCTGCCGCCTGAAGGTTCAGCTGCAAAACCGTCACGCCGCCGAAAAGATATGCACCCAGCAAGACACGCGCTGGTTTCCACGAGGCGAAAACCACAATCGCCAGTGCGATCCAGCCCGCGCCTGCGGTCATGCCATTGGTCCATTGCGGCACCCGCACCAGCGACAGATAGGCCCCGCCCAACCCGGCACAGGCCCCGCCAAAGGCAATCGCCATCAGCCGGATCCGCACGACCTTGTATCCCAGTGCATGGGCAGCGTCGTGGTTTTCGCCGACCGCCCGCAAGACCAGCCCGGCGCGGCTGTATTTCAGAAAAGCCCACAGCCCGACCACCAGCGCGATCGACATATAGACGATGATATCATGCGAAAATACGATACGGCCCAGCACCGGAATATCGGATAACGTTCCAAGGTCCAGTTGCGGCACAGCGGGTGGCTTGAGCCCGGTATAGCCCTGGCCCAGCAGCGCCGACAGCCCCAGCCCGAACAACGTCAGCGCAAGGCCGGTTGCAACCTGGTTGGCCAACAGAATCTGGGTCAGAACCCCGAATATCAGCGCCAGGACAGCCCCTCCTGCCGCCGCCGCAACAAAGCCCAGGGCGGGGCTGCCCGTTTCGATCGTGATGGCAAATCCGCAAATCGCACCAACGATCATCATGCCCTCGACGCCCAGATTCAGCACCCCGGCCTTTTCCACCACCATCTCGCCCAGTGCCGCCAGCAGGATGGGCGTCGCCGCGATCATCAGGGATGCGATCAATATGGCGGGGTTAATGGCGGACAGGTCCATCAGGCAACCTCTGATCTGGTAAAACGAACACGAAAATGGGTCAGAAAATCGACGCCCAGCAGGAAAAACAACAGCATGCCCTGAAACGCCTGGATCGAAGCCGCAGGCAGCCCCAACACAAGCTGGGCCAGACTGCCACCGATATAGGTCAGGCCCATAAGCAGCCCGGCCAGCAGGATGCCCACCGGATGCAGGCGCCCAAGGAAGGCAACGATGATGGCCGTAAAGCCATAGCCGATATTGAAATCAATGCTGATCTGCCCGGCCGGGCCGGATACCTCGAACAGGCCCGCCAGACCTGCCAGCGCGCCGGACGCCCCCATGCAGAACAGGATCAGCGCATTCGGGTTGACACCAGCAAAGCGCGCCGCGCGCGGGCTTTGTCCGGTCAGCCGGATCTGGAACCCCAGCATATGGCGATTCAACAGGATATAGGCACAGATCACCGCCAGCAGGGCCGCCACGCCGCCCCAATGCAGACCCGCGCTTTCCCAAAGCCAGCTTGATGCACTGTCATATTGCGCAAGGTTGCGCGATCCGGGGAAACCATGCCCCTCGGGATTTTTCAAAGCGCCCAATGCCATCGAGGCCAGCACATGCTCGGCCACATAGACCAGCATCAGTGAAACCAGTATCTCGTTCGTGCCGAAACGCACTTTCAACAGCGCCGGGATCATCGCCCAGGCCCATCCGCCCAGCGCGCCCGCGATCACCATCAGCGGCAAAACATACCAGTGTTGCGCAGGGTAAAAGGCCAGCCCGACCGCAGCGCCGCAGACAGCGCCGATGATATACTGCCCTTCGGCGCCGATATTCCATATTCCGGCACGAAACCCCAGGCTTAGCCCGATCGCGATCAGGATCAGCGGGGTCGCCTTCACCAGCAATTGCCCGCGGTAATAGGATGCGAATTCGCCAAGGACCGGATCCCAGAAAATCGTGCGGATTGCCAGGATCGGATCCTTGCCCAATGCCATGAACAGCACGCCGCCCGCCAGCATGGTCAGCAAGACCGCCAGAAAGGGGGTCGCGATCATCCAGATCCGCGAAGGCGCCGCCCGCTTTTCCAGCCGGATCATGTTGCCGCCCCCTGATCGTACAGGCGACCGCAAGAGAATGGGTATTTGGGCCAAGAATAAACCCTGTGCTTATTCTTGGTCCAAATACCCTCGCCGAAGGCGCCTATGGCGCAGCTTCCATTATACATGCGCCACCTCCATACCGTGGGCGCCACCCATCATCAGGCCGATTTCTTCCATTCCCAGACCCTGTGCCGGTCTTGGCGGGGAAAGGCGGCCCTCGTTGAGGGCGGCGAAACGGTCAGAGATTTCCAGCAGCTCGTCCAGATCCTGGCTTATGACGATGATTGCCGCGCCATCGCTTGCCAGATCCAGCAAGGATTGCCTGATGGCCGCGGCTGCCGAGGCATCCACGCCCCAGGTGGGCTGGTTCACGACCAATATGTCGGGGCGTTGCAGAACTTCGCGCCCGATCACGAATTTTTGCAGATTGCCCCCCGACAGAGAGCGTGCGGTGTTCTGGGCGCCGGGGGTGCGGACATCGAAGGTTTGTATGATCCTATCCGCAAAGGCGCGTGCGGCGGGCCATTTCAGAAAACCGCCTGCCGTCAGGCGTTCGCGTATCGCGCCGGTCAGGACAGCGTTTTCAGTCAGGTTCATATCGGGGGCGGCCGCGTGGCCCAGCCGTTCTTCGGGTGCAGACAGGACGGCGATGCGGCGGCGTGCGCTGGGCCCCAGATGCCCTATCGGCTGATCGCGCAACGTGATGGCGCCCGAGGTTGTCAGCGCCTCTCCCGAGAGGGCCGCCAGCAATTCGTCCTGACCATTTCCGGCGACGCCGCCTATGCCAAGGATTTCTCCGCTGCGCAGCGTGAAGCTGATATTCCTGAGATGCGTTCCAAACGGGTCGGCCGGGGTCAGGACCAGGTCATCGACCTGAAGGACAATATCGCCCGGCGTCTTGTCCATGCGGCGTGGGGGCTGCAATTTGGCGCCAATCATCATTTCCGCCAGTTCAGCAGCCGAGGTTTCGCGCGGGTTGCAACTGCCGACCACCTGCCCGCGCCGCAGAATCGTGGCCCGGTCGCACAGGCTGCGGATTTCTTCCAGCTTGTGCGAGATATAGAGTATCGCGGTGCCTTCGGCAGACAGTTTGCGCAGGGTGGTGAACAGGATCTGCACTTCCTGCGGGGTCAGAACGCTGGTGGGTTCATCCATGATCAGCAGCCTGGGATCCTGCAGCAGACATCGGATGATCTCCACCCGCTGGCGTTCGCCAGCCGACAGATCGCCCACCATGCGCGATGGGTCCAAAGGCAGGCCATAGGTTTCGCTGACGGCGCGGATTTTGGCCGCCAATTGGCCCTGGGGGGGCGGATTTTCCATGCCAAGAGCAATATTCTCGGCCACGTTCAGCGCATCGAACAGTGAAAAATGTTGAAACACCATCGCCACCCCGGCAGCACGGGCGGCGCGGGGTTCCGTCGGCGCATAGGTCTGGCCGTGCAGGACCATGCGCCCGGAATCGGGTTTGACCAACCCATAGATCATCTTGACCAGCGTCGATTTACCGGCGCCGTTTTCGCCCAGCAAGGCGTGAACCTCGCCTTCGGCAATGGTAAAGGACACATCCTGATTGGCGATGACGCCGGGATAGGCCTTGGTCAGCCCTTCGATGGTCAGCAGTGTCTTCACCCCGCAGTGCCCCCCATGGCCTGTCTTTCCCGGTGTTGCGACAGTAGCGCCGAGGCCACGCCCACGGCAATGGCCTGTGGGTGTTTGCCCAGTGACGGTTGCCCGATGGGGCAGCAGATGCGTGCAATATGGGCATCGGAATGCCCCAGTTGCGACAGCCGGCTGCGGAACCGGGCCCATTTCGTTGCCGAGCCGATCAAACCCGCACTGGCAAATCCGTGGCATAACAGGCTGTGGCACAGCGCCAGATCCAGCGCGTGGGAATAGGTCAGGATCAGGTGATGCGCGTCTGCGGGCGCCCGGGGCACCGCATCGGAAGGGATTGCGGCGACCAGTTTTGTCACCCCGGCAGGCACGTCTTCGGGAAAACGGTCGGCCGCTGTATCGACCCAGGTGATGGCAAAGCCCGGCAGGGGGGCCAGAACAGCCACCAGTGCCCGCCCGACATGGCCCGCGCCATGGATCCACAGCATTGTGGCGGGGGCTGTGATCGGTTCCACCATCCAGCCAGATATCAGGCCCGGCGACGGTGGCTGGCCGGATGCACGTGCCCGGTGGAGCATTCGCCTGACTGCAAACGGCATGGCCGTTCCGGCGATGACGGGGCGTGCATGAACATGTTCGGGCAATTCCAGAACGGCGGACTGATCGAATAACTCGGTCAGGATCTGCACGGCGCCACCGCAGCACTGCCCCAGCGCGGGGCCCAGCGGGATGCGGTGCAGGCGCGGTCCCGGCCCGTCCGCCAGCAAGCGGCGTGCCTGTTGCGCAGCAGAATGTTCCAGCGCGCCGCCGCCGATGGTGCCAGACTGCCCGCCCGCCCAGACCAGCATCGCCGCCCCCACCTCGCGCGGGGCCGATCCATCGACAGCGGCCACCACAACCCGCGCCACCCGGCCATGCAGCGCCACCTTTTCTGCCAGTTCGGCCCGGTCGATGCTCATGCGCGCACCCGTTGCATTGCGGCCAAAAGGCGCTCGGCCGTGGCGGGCGCATCCAGCGCGGGATAATCCGCGCCACAGGCTGCAACCGCATCCGATAGTGCCATCAGCGCCGATATACCCAGCATCAGCGGCGGCTCGCCCACCGCCTTGGACCTGTAAATGGTTTCCTCGCGGTTGCGTCCCCTGGACCACAGCGCCACGTTGAACAGGGCGGGCCGGTCCGAACAGGCCGGGATCTTGTAGGTTGATGGGGCGTGCGTGCGCAGCCGCCCCCTGGCATCCCAGACCAGTTCCTCGGTCGTCAGCCAGCCCGCGCCCTGCACAAATCCGCCCTCGATCTGCCCGATGTCCAGTGCCGGGTTCAGGCTGGTCCCGGCATCATGCAGGATATCCGCCCGCAATATGCGGTTCTCACCCGTCAATATGTCAACGACCACCTCGGTCACCGCCGCCCCATAGGCGAAATAGAAGAACGGCCGCCCCTTGCCGGCGATGCGATCCCATTCCAGCTTGGGCGTGGCGTAAAACCCGGTGGCCGACAGGCTGACCCGCGCCTGATAGGCGCTGGCGGCAGCCTGGGCAAAGCTCATCTCCTGCGTGCCGACAAAGACCTTGCCGTTTTCAAAGAAGACCTGGGCGGGGTCAGTCTGATGCAGCTCGGCCAAATGCGCGGCGATCCGCTCGCGGATCGTGTCACAGGCGGCTTTCACGGCCATACCGTTCAAATCCGATCCACTCGATGCCGCGGTGGCCGATGTATTGGGCACCTTGCCGGTATCGGTCGCGGTGATCTTCACCGCGCGGATATCCACCCCGAAACTGCTGGCGGCCACCTGCGCGACTTTCTGAAACAGGCCCTGACCCATTTCAGTGCCGCCGTGGTTCATATGGATCGACCCATCCTGATACACATGCACAAGCGCCCCGGCCTGGTTCAGATGGGTCAGCGTGAACGATATGCCGAATTTCACCGGCGTCAGTGCAATGCCGCGCTTCAGGATCGGGCTGGTCGCGTTCCAATCGGCAATGGCGGCCCGGCGCGCCGCGTAATCGGCCGTATCCGCCAGTTCAGCCACCAGATCATGCAGCACGAAATCCTCGACCGCCATGTGATAGGGCGTGGTCTGCACGCCTGTCGGCACCATGGGCACCCCGCCCGGATCAGGCGGCGCCCCGCGCGATGTCAGGTCGGTATGCCCATCAGAAACTGTCGCCTTGCGCTTATTCTTGGTCGAAATACCCCCGCCGGAGGCATCCGCCCCCTCCACCTGCGGGGCATAGAAATTCAGCCGCCGCACGTCCAACGGATCGCGGCCAACCGCATGGGCGACATGATCCAGCACCCGCTCGATCCCCACCATGCCCTGCGGCCCGCCAAAGCCGCGAAACGCCGTCGCCGATTGCGTGTTGGTCTTCAGTCGGTGACTTTCGATCCGGCAGGCGGGCAGATGATAGGCATTGTCGGCATGCAGCATGGCCCGGTCCGCGACCGGCAGCGACAGATCCATCGACCAGCCGCAGCGCGCATATTGGACGAACTCAACCCCGGCGATCCGGCCCCCCGCGTCAAACCCCACGCGGTATTTGATCCGAAAATCATGCCGCTTGCCGGTGATCATCATATCGTCGTCACGATCGTATCGCATCCGGCAGGCCTGCCCCGTCAGTTGCGCGGCCACCGCACAGGCGACGGCCAGCGCATTACCCTGGCTTTCCTTGCCGCCAAAGGCGCCGCCCATCCGGCGGCATTCAACCCGAACGGCGTTCATCGGGCGCGCCAGGGCCTCGGCCACCTTGTGCTGAATTTCGGTCGGGTGCTGAGTCGAGGAATAGACGACCATATCGCCGCCTTCCTGCGGCACCGCCATCGCGGCCTGACCTTCCAAATAGAAATGTTCCTGTCCGCCGATCTCGATGGTGCCGCTGATCTGGCGCGGGGCGGCGTCAATGGCGGCTGATGCATCCCCTTTTTCCCAGATGCGGGGGCCATCCTCGAACAGGCTGCCTGCCGTCAGCGCATCATCAATGCTCAGCACGGCGGGTTTTTCGGCATACTCCACTTCGGCCAGCCGCGCCGCCCGGCGCGCGGCCAGATGGCTGTTGGCCACCACCAGGAATATGGGCTGGCCCGCGTAATATACCTCGCCCGTGCTGAGCAGGGGTTCGTCATGGGCTGAAGGCGATACATCATTGGCGCCGGGCAGGTCCAGCGCCGTCAGCACCGCCACCACGCCGGGCGCTGCGCGCACCGGGTCCAGATCCATTGATACCAGCGTGCCGCGCGCCACCGCCGACAGCCCGAATGCCAGATGCAGCGCGGGCCCCGGCGCCGGAATATCATCGACATAGCGGGCCTGCCCGGTCACATGAAGATGCGCCCCATCATGGGGCAGGGGGCTGCCCACGCTCATGCCTGCACCGCCTGCACGCGGGTCTGCGTTCCCTGATCTTCATGGTAATACCGCGCCAAAAGGCCCCGCGCCGCATCCAGCCGGTATTGCGCCGAGGCCCGCATATCGCTGAGCGGTTGAAAATCCTCTTCCCAGGCTTCCCACGCGGTGGTGATGGTATCACTATCCCAGCTTTGCCCGATAAGGGTATCTTCGACATGGGTCGCGCGTCTGGGCGTGCCCGCCATGCCGCCAAAGGCGATGCGTGCCCCCGTCACGATGCCGTCTTCCACGGTGATATTGAAACAGCCGCACAGGGCCGAAATATCCTGATCGAAGCGTTTTGACACCTTATAACACTTCAGCCGGTCGGGTTGGCGCGGGATGCTGATGGCCTCGACAAATTCGCCCTCTTTGCGGTCCTGCTTGCCATAATCGACAAAGAAGTCCTCCAGCGCGATCACGCGCCGCCGGCCGGCCCGGCGCAGGTGCAGGCTGGCCCCCAGCGCGATCAGCGCGGGCGGGCCGTCACCAATGGGCGATCCGTTGGCGATATTGCCCCCCAGCGTGGCGGCATTGCGCACCTGGACCGATCCGTATCGGCGGATCATCGCGGCAAAATCAGGGTGATGTTCCTGCATCAGCGCACCCAGATCGGTGATGGTGACACCGGCCCCGATGCGAATATCGGTGTCGGTGACGCTGATGGTTTTCAGATCGTCACAGCCACCCAGAAACGCGACCGGGCCCAGATCGCGCATCTGTTTCGTCACCCACAGGCCCACATCTGTGGCGCCACCGATCAGTGTGCCGCCCGGGTTGTTGGAATACCAGGCAGCCAGTTCATCGGCGCTGCGCGGCAGGGCGAAGGGCTGGTCTGCCTCGGGCGGGGGCGATGCGGGAACGGGGGGTTTGTCGGCCATCCAGTCTGGAACCGGGGCGGTCTGGGCAGCCTGCGCCGCGCGGATGATCGGGGCATAGCCAGTGCAGCGGCACAGGTTGCCGGCCAATTGTTCGTCGTGATCGGTCGCGCCATTCAGATGCGCCACTGCCATCGAGACCACGAAACCGGGCGTGCAAAACCCGCATTGCGATCCGTGATGATCCACCATTGCCTGTTGCACGGGATGCAGCGCGCCATCCGGCCCGCTGATGCCTTCGACGGTGCGCACGGCCTTGCCATGCAGTTGCGGCAGAAACAGGATACAGGCGTTCAGGGCCCGCGCGCCCTTGCCATCGGACACCATCACGGTGCAGGCGCCGCAATCGCCCTCGTTGCAGCCTTCCTTGGTGCCGGTCAGGCGGCGATTTTCACGCAGCCAGTCCAGCAAGGTGCGCGTCGGCGGTTGATCGGCCACGCGCATCGTCTCTCCGTTCAGAAGAAACTCTATCTGCATTCACGAAACCCGCCGCTGTCTGGGTCCGGCCCTGTCCTCCCCACCCGATGCGGCGTAAAGTGGGGATGTGGCCTGTGATAGGGGCAGCAAAGCGGGAATGAACCGGCTTGGCAAGCATTGAGCGCGACCAGACCCGCATTTTGGGATCAGGCGCCCGCATGGGCCTGCTGTTTGTGCAGGCGGGTTTTGCGCTGGATCATTTGCACCGGGTCCGGGTTGGCTAAACTGATGCAGCAAAGCCGAGGTGCGGGATGCGCGTTTCATTCCTGTTTATATTGGGTATCGCCCTTGTGGTGATCGGGGCATTGTCTTTCGGTCTGTTTCAGGCCGCGCGGGCGCGCGCGGCGTTGATGGCGGGTATGGACGCAACGCCCTTGCCGCGCGATGTGTCGGCTGGCCTGCCACCACTGGTGCGCGCCTTTGCCCTGCGCGGCGGGGCAGATGCCTCCGGGCCTGCTTGCGGGCTGCATCTGCGTCAGGTGGCGCGGATCCGGCTGAAAAAGGATGGTCCTTTTACCGGATTGACGGCGCGGCAACGCATCTCTAGCGGCGCGCCGGGTTTTGTCTGGATGGCAAGGCAGCGGCGCGGGCCGTTTACGCTGATGCGGGTCAGCGACAGTTTTGTGGCCGGGCAGGGCGGGTTGCAGGTGTGGCTGCTGGGGATGATCCGGGTGGCGAATGCCACCGGCCCTGACGTGACGCGCGCCGAGGCGATGCGGTATCTGGCCGAATTGCCCTGGGCGCCCGATGCGATTCTGGGCAATCCGGAATTGCATTGGCAGATGGTGGCCCCTGATCGCGCGCGGGTTTCCCTGCGGGTGAAGGGGCAGGATGTATCGGTTGACCTGCTATTCGATGAGCATGGCGATATCGCATCGGCCGAAGCGAAAGATCGACCCGCCACAGAAGACGGCCTGACCGTCCTGCGCGATTGGCGCGGGATTTTCAGCGACTACCGACAGATCGGGCCGCGCCGCGTGCCGGGTGAGGCCGAGGTGGGCTATGTCTATCCCGACGGGTATCAGGCCTATTACCAGGGCACTGTAACCGATCTACGTGCAGAGGCGTGCTGACCGGGCCGCGCGTACAAATTAGCGCCTTCCTGTCGCGTGCCCGCCGCAGTAGTCTGATCGCATGACCAGCCCTCCCCGATTCATCCATCTGCGTGTGCATACCGAATATTCGCTGCTGGAAGGCGCGGTGCGCATCAAGAAACTGCCGGGCTTGTGCCTTGCTGCAGGTATGCCCGCCGTGGCGGTCACGGACACAAACAACATGTTCGCAGCCCTGGAATTTTCAGTGGCTGCGTCCGGGGCCGGGGTTCAGCCGATCATCGGGTGCCAGATCAGCCTTGATCATGATCCCGCCGCGCCGGGCGAAAAGCCGCGTCCGCCGGCACCGATTGTATTGCTGGCGCAGGACGAGGCGGGATACGGCAATCTGCTGAAACTGAATTCGGCATTGTATCTGGGCAAGGCCGGGGCGCTGCCGCAGGTCACGGTGGATGATCTGGCGCAATATGCCGACGGGCTGATCTGCCTGTCGGGTGGTCCCGACGGGCCTGTGGGGCGGTTATTGCTGGCCGGTCAGCGCATCAAGGCCGAGGCCTTGGTTGCGCGGCTTGCGCAGATCTATCCCACGCGGCTTTATGTGGAATTGCAGCGCCACCCCGGCGAGGGCGGGCTGCCCGAGGCCGAGGCCATGACCGAACCCGGCCATATCGAGATCGCCTATGCGATGGGCCTGCCGCTGGTTGCGACCAATGATGTCTATTTTCCCGATGCAAAAATGTACGAGGCGCATGATGCGCTGATCTGCATCGCCGAGGGCGCCTATGTCGATCAATCCGGCCCGCGCCGCCGCCTGACGCCCCAGCATTATTTCAAAACGCCGCAGGAAATGGCGACCCTGTTCGCCGATCTGCCCGAGGCATTGGAGAATACGATCGAGATCGCCCGCCGCTGTGCGGTAATGGCCGAACGGCGCGCGCCAATCCTGCCGAAATTCGCGGATGACGAGGTGGAAGAACTGCGCCGTCAGGCCCGCGCCGGGCTGGCCGACCGGTTGGCGGTAATTCCGCATGCCGCGCCCGTCGCCGAGTATGAGGCGCGGCTGGAGTTCGAGCTGGACATCATCACCAGCATGGGCTTCCCCGGTTATTTCCTGATCGTGGCCGATTTCATCAAATGGGCCAAGGATCACGACATTCCGGTTGGTCCCGGTCGCGGGTCGGGGGCCGGCTCACTGGTGGCCTATGCGCTGACCATCACCGATCTGGACCCGCTGCGGTATTCCCTGCTGTTTGAACGGTTTTTGAACCCTGAACGGGTGTCGATGCCCGACTTCGACATCGATTTCTGCATGGATCGCCGCGAAGAGGTGATCCAGTATGTGCAGGCCAAATATGGTCGCGAAAAGGTGGCGCAGATCATCACCTTTGGCGCGCTTTTGTCCAAGGCCGCCGTGCGCGATATCGGCCGGGTATTGCAGATGCCCTATGGTCAGGTGGACCGGCTGTCGAAAATGATCCCGGTCGAAGGCGTCAAGCCCGTCAGCATCGAAAAGGCGCTGGCCGACGAGCCCCGCCTGCGCGAGGAGGCCAAGGCCGAAGAGGTTGTCGCCCGCCTGCTGGAGTATGGCCAGCAGGTCGAAGGCTTGCTGCGCAACGCCTCGACCCATGCCGCCGGTGTGGTGATCGGCGACCGCCCGCTGGATGAGCTGGTGCCGCTGTATCAGGACCCGCGTTCCGACATGCCCGCCACCCAGTTCAACATGAAATGGGTGGAACAGGCCGGGCTGGTCAAGTTTGACTTTCTGGGGCTGAAGACCCTGACCGTCATTCAGGGCGCGCTGGAATTGCTGAAGCGGCGCGGTATCGAGATCGACATCGGGCTGATCCCGCTCGATGACAAGAAGACCTATGATCTTTACGCCAGTGCAAAGACCGTCGCGGTGTTTCAGGTTGAAAGCTCGGGCATGATGGACGCGCTGCGCCAGATGCGTCCGACCTGTATCGAGGATATTGTGGCGCTGGTGGCGCTGTATCGTCCCGGCCCGATGGAAAATATCCCGACCTATTGCCAGGTGAAAAACGGGCTGAAGGAACTGGAGAGCATCCACCCGCTGATCGACCACACCCTGAAGGAAACGCAAGGCATCATCGTCTATCAGGAACAGGTGATGCAGATCGCGCAGGAAATGGCTGGTTACAGCCTTGGCGGTGCCGATCTTTTGCGCCGCGCAATGGGCAAGAAGATCGCCGAGGAAATGGCCAAGGAACGCCCGAAATTCATTGCGGGCGCAACCGCCAACGGGGTCGACAAGAAAAAGGCGGGTGAGGTTTTCGACCTGCTGGAGAAATTCGCCAATTACGGCTTCAACAAGTCCCACGCCGCCGCCTATGCTGTGGTCAGCTATCAAACCGGATATCTGAAGGCTAATTACCCCGTTGAATTCATGGCCGCCGTCATGAATTGCGATATCCATCTGACGGACAAGCTGAACACCTATGCCGAAGAGGTGCGCCGCGGGTTAGAGATTGAGATCGTGCCGCCCTGCGTCAACCGATCCGACGCGCTGTTCGGTGTGTCGGAAGGGCGGCTGGTTTACGGGCTGGGCGCGCTGAAAAACGTTGGTGCCGATGCCATGGGCCTGATCGTGACCGGGCGGGGCGACAAACCCTTTGCCACGCTTTATGATTTTGCCCGCCGGGTTGATCTGAAACGTATCGGCAAGCGCCCGATGGAAATGCTGGCCCGCGCTGGCGCGTTCGATGAGCTTGATCCGAACCGCCGCCGGGTGTTCGACAGCCTGGATGCGCTGGTGAACTATTCCGCGGCCATCCATGAACAGCGTTCCTCAAATCAGGTTTCTCTGTTCGGCGAGGCAGGCGACGACCTGCCCGAACCGCGCCTGTCGCCCGTGGCGGACTGGCTGCCTAACGAACGTCTGGCCGAGGAACACAAGGCCATCGGGTTCTATCTGTCGGGGCATCCGCTGGACGATTACATGGGCGCGCTGAAGCGCAAGCAGGTGCTGACGCTGGCCGAGGTGATGCAAAAGGCGCAAAGCGGCGCATTCATAGGCAAGATTGCCGGGTCGGTTTCGGGGCGGCAGGAACGCAAATCGGCCAAGGGAAACCGCTTTGCCTTTGCCCAGCTTTCCGACCCGACCGGCCTGTATGAGGTCACGCTGTTTTCGGATGTTCTGGAAACCGCGCGCGAGCATCTCGAGACGGGAACGAACGTGGTTCTTGTCGTCAAGGCCGAGCTGGAATCCGATCAGCTGAAGCTGCTGGCCCAGTCGGTTCAGCCAATAGACCTGGTTGTGGCCGATGCGGGCGGCGCGGGGTTGCGGATCTATATTGATGCGCCTGCGGCCATTTCTCCGGTGGCCAATGTGCTGAACGGCGCGCGGGCTCAGGCGACGCGGCCGGGGGGGCCGGTGCAGTTTTGTCTTATGGCGTCGGGCCTGCCCGGCGAGGTCGAGATCGATCTGCCCGATGATTACCCCGTGACCCCGCAAATTCGCGGGGCGATCAAGTCATTGCCGGGTGTGATCATGGTGGAAGAGGTCTGAGACCTACCAGTGGGGCGGTTTTTGGTCGGCCAGGGGGACGGTGCCGCCTGCATCGAATTCCCGTTCTGCCTCGCGCTCCATCAGCATTCGAACGCGGTTGGTCAGCAGCGCAATCTCGCGCCCCTGCGCCGTTATGATATCCGAAAGATCGTCCATTGCAGCGGTCAAATGGGCGATGCGTTCCTCAAGCGCGGTGAGCTGGTCTTCGATCATGGTGGTTCTCCTGCGTTCGGGGGCTGTGACGCCCCGATATCATAGCCCGGCTTGCCCCGATGCTCGCCATCCGCTATGCCCCGCCCGGACCCATATGGCAGGAAACGGCGATGGCCAAGGATAACAAACCCCGGCGCCCCAAGGCGGAAACGCCCAAGGGCTTTCGTGACTATTTCGGCACGGATGTGACCGAACGCAATGCCATGCTGGCCACGATCGCAGAGGTTTATCATCGCTATGGCTTTGACCCGCTGGAAACGCCTGCCGTGGAGACGGTCGAGGCGCTGGGAAAATTTCTGCCCGATGTCGATCGCCCGAACGAAGGCGTGTTCGCCTGGCAGGAAGAAGACAGCGGCTGGCTGGCGCTGCGCTATGACATGACAGCGCCGCTGGCGCGGGTGGCGGCGCAATATCGCAATGACCTGCCCAGCCCCTATCGTCGGTTCACGATGGGCCCGGTGTGGCGCAACGAAAAGCCGGGGCCGGGGCGGTATCGGCAGTTTTATCAATGCGATGCCGATACGGTCGGGTCGGCAAGCGTGGCGGCGGATGCCGAGATTTGTGCCATGCTGGCCGATACGTTAGAGGCCGTGGGGATTGCCCGCGGCGACTATATCGTGCGGGTGAATAACCGGAAGGTTTTGAACGGGGTGATGGAGGTGGCGGGCCTTGCCGGTGACGATAAAGAGGCCGAACGCGGCATCGTCCTGCGCGCCATCGACAAGTTGGACCGGTTGGGGCCGGAAGGTGTGCGGGCGCTGCTGGGCAAGGGCCGGAAGGATGAGAGTGGGGACTTTACGAAGGGCGCGGAACTATCAGCCGAGCAGGTTGACATTGTTATGACCTTTGTTGAGGCGCCAAAATCGGTGCTTGACCGAATGGAGGGATACTGGACTGCAGCCGATCAGGCTGAACAGGGACGCCAGTATTTCAAAGACGTTGCTCATGCGCTCTCACTTGAGCGGGGCGCCGGTAGGGCAAGGGGCGAGAGTCACACTCCGGGTTCGGCGCGTGTGAAGAATACCTTCACCCTTTCATATCTAGCAGAAATTGTTCGAGGCTCCGACCAAGGACTAGCTGGAGTTGAAGAACTTAAGGAGATGTCAAATCTTCTGGGCTCGGGGGGCTATGCCGCTGATCAAATCGTCATCGACCCCTCGGTCGTGCGCGGCCTCGGCTATTACACCGGCCCCGTCTATGAGGCGGAACTGACCTTTGAAATCCTTGATGAAAAGGGCAACAAGCGCCAGTTCGGCTCGGTCGCGGGCGGCGGGCGCTATGACGATCTGGTGGAACGCTTTACCGGGCAAAAGGTGCCTGCAACAGGTGTGTCCATCGGCGTTGACCGCCTGCTGGCCGCCCTGCGCGAAAAGGGCCGGATCGGCACCGCTGCTGAAGGCCCCGTGATCGTGACCGTGATGGACCGCGACCGGATGGCTGATTATCTGGCGATGGCGTCGGAACTGCGCGCCGCCGGTATCCGCGCCGAGGTCTATCTGGGTAACCCGAAAAACTTTGGCAACCAGTTGAAATACGCCGATAAACGCGCATCCCCCGCCGCGATCATCCAGGGCAGCGACGAGGCCGCGCGCGGTGTCGTCCAGATCAAGGACCTGATCCTGGGCGCGAAAATCGCCGCCAGCGCCAGTGTCGAGGAATGGAAATCCCAGCCCGCCCAGATCGAGGTGCCCCGCGCCGATCTGGTGGCGCAGGTCCGCCGGATATTGGGCCAATGACCGATAAACCCGCCATCCGCGCCAAGGCCGAACGCCTGTTCGCCGCGTTTCAGGCGGCAGGGGCCGTGCCGGTCGAGGCTGACATCCTGCAGCCCGCCGAAACCCTGCTGGACCTTTACGGCGAAGACATCCGCGCGCGTGCCTATGTCACCGCCGATCCGCTGCGCGGCGAACAGATGCTGCGGCCCGATTTCACCGTGCCCGTGGTGCAGGCCCATATGGCAGGCGGGGCGGAACCTGCGCGCTATACCTATATGGGCGAGGTTTTTCGCAAACAGGAACAGGATCTTGGCCGGTCCAGCGAATATATCCAGGTCGGTTTTGAAGTCTTTGACGGCAGCGATCCGGCAGCGGCCGATGCCGAGGTCTTTGCCCTGTTCGCCGAGCTTCTGGCCCCGCTGAACCTGCGCGCCGCGACCGGCGATATCGGCATTTTGCTGGCCGCCGTCGATGGGCTGACCACATCGGACAAGCGCAAGGCGGCGCTCAAACGTCATCTGTGGCGACCGCGCCGGTTCCGCACGCTGCTGGACCGGTTCGGCGGGCGCAGCCCGGTGCCCGAAAGCCGTCTGCGGCTGTTGGATCAGGTCGATCGGATCGGGGTTGAGGCGCTGCTGGATCAGGCCGGGGCCGGGATCGGCCTGCGCGCCCGCGACGAGGTCGCGGCCCGGATCGCCACCTTGCAAGAGGATGCCGATCTGCCGGCGATTTCCGAGGGCGAGGTCGAGATTCTGGACCATATCCTGTCGCTGCGGGAAACCGCGCCCAATGCGCTGGAACATCTGCGCGATATCGCGGTGGATCTGCCCAATATCGCCCCTGCCGTCACCCTGTTCGACCGGCGTCTGACCGCGTTGACGGCGCGCGGGGTGGATGTGGACCGTCTGGATTTTGAAGCCAGCTATGGCCGCACCACACTGGAATATTATGACGGCTTCGTTTTCGGCTTTTACGCCGAGGCGCGGCCCGATCTGCCACCTGTGGCCAGCGGCGGGCGATATGACGCGCTGACCCGCGTGCTGGGGCAGGGGCGGGCCATTCCGGCAGTGGGCGGGGTGCTGCGCCCCGAACTGATGCTGATGCTGTCGGGGGCTGCGCAATGACGCTGAAGCTGGGCGTGCCGTCCAAAGGGCGGCTGATGGAAAAGACCTTCGACTGGTTCGCCGAACGTGGCGTGACCCTGTCGCGCAGCGGGTCGGAACGTGAATATGCCGGTGCTGTCGCAGGTATCGACGGGGTCGAACTGGTGCTGCTGTCGGCGGGCGAGATCCCGCGTGAACTTGCCGCTGGGCGGATCCAGCTGGGCGTGACCGGGTCCGATCTGGTGCGCGACAAGCTGGCCGATTGGGAAAACCGGGTGCGTGAACTGACCCCGATGGGGTTTGGCCATGCCGATCTGGTGATCGCGGTGCCGCAATGCTGGGCCGATGTCGATACGCTGGATGATCTGGACGCCGCGGCGGCGGCCTTTCGGGCGCGCCATGGCTTCCGGCTGCGGATCGCCACCAAATATCACCGGCTGATCCGCGATTTCCTGCGCGATGCGGGTGTGGCCGACTATCAACTGGTGGACAGCCAGGGCGCGACCGAAGGCACAGTCAAGAACCTGACGGCCGAAGCGATCGCGGACATCACCTCGACCGGCGACACGTTGCGCGCCAATCACCTGAAAATCCTGTCCGATGGCTGCGTTCACAAAAGCCAGGCGACGCTGTTCCGGTCGCGCCGGACGGGGTGGAGCGACCAGATGCGCGCCGATTTCCGCGCGCTGTGTGACCGGTTGGGCATCGAGGATTAGCAGGGTCGCCAGAAAAATCTTCCCGAAGATTTTTCGCGGCAAGAAAATTCGTGAATTTTCTTCCTATCGCACCCCGATATCGGCCAGGGCCGCGCTTAGCGACGGGGGCAGGGTATCGTCGCCCGCCCGCGCCTGCGTCAGATCGCGCGGCGCGTCGGCGGCGGACAGATAGCGCCAGCCCTGAAACGGGCGGCGAGGCACCGATTCTGTCAGCACCACATCGCGCTCCAGCACGATGCCGCAGCGGGTGATGCCATCACTCCCCGGCACCTCGTCCAGTGCCACGATGCGCTGACGGGCCAGGATCAGCCCCTTGAACACCCAGTAAAGGCTGCCGCCGTTCAGCAATTCATCGGCCCGCTTCGGCCACATCCGGGTGACATGGCGCGGCGGGGTGCCGGTATCGGCGAAACGCGCGCTTTGCCAGTCGGTCAGATCGCTGACCTGATCGGCGCCGACGCAAAGCTTTACCAGATTGACATAGGGTTGCGGCATCAAAGCCCTCAAGATCGTGTTTAAGGCGGGCCGCCCCGCACATCTTGTTGCGGAACGCTGCCCGAGCGCGTATCTTGTCAGCCCTTCCCGACCGGATCAAGGACCCAACGATGACCCGCTTTGCCGCCCCGATTGCCGAACAGATCTGGGATATGAAATACCGCCTGAAGGATGCCGATGGCACGCCTCGGGACGTAACCGTCGAGGATACATGGCGGCGGATCGCGCGGGCGCTGGCGGCCCCCGAAAACGACCCCGGACAGTGGGAAGAAAAATTCTATAGCGCGCTGGAAGATTTCAAATATCTGCCGGCGGGCCGGATCACAGCGGGGGCCGGCACCGCGCGCAGCGTCACGCTGTTCAACTGCTTTGTCATGGGCACGATCCCCGACAGCATGGGCGGCATTTTCGACATGCTGCGCGAGGCGGCGCTGACCATGCAGCAGGGTGGCGGCATAGGTTATGATTTCAGCACGATCCGGCCCAAGGGGGCTGGGGTCAAGGGCGTGGCCGCCGATGCTTCGGGCCCGCTGTCGTTCATGGATGTCTGGGACGCGATGTGCCGCACGATCATGTCGGCGGGGTCACGTCGTGGCGCGATGATGGCGACGATGCGGTGCGACCATCCCGATGTCGAACAGTTCATCACCGCCAAGCAGGATGCGGCGCGTTTGCGCAACTTCAATCTGTCGGTTCTGGTGACCGATGCCTTCATGGCGGCGGTCAAGGCCGATGCGGGCTGGGATCTGGTGTTCGATGGGACGATCTATCATACGGTGCAGGCGCGCGATCTGTGGAACAAGATCATGCGGGCGACCTATGATTATGCCGAACCCGGCGTGATCTTTATCGACCGCATCAACGCAATGAACAACCTGGCCTATTGCGAAACCATCGCCGCCACCAATCCTTGCGGCGAACAGCCCCTGCCACCCTATGGCGCCTGCCTGCTGGGCAGCATCAATCTGGCGCGGCTGGTGCGCGACCCGTTCGGACCGGATGCGGCACTGGACGAGGATGCGCTGGACGATCTGACCGCCACCGCCGTGCGCATGATGGACAATGTCGTGGATGCGTCCCGCTTTCCATTGCCCCAGCAGGCCGAAGAGGCCCGCACCAAGCGCCGTATCGGGCTGGGAGTGACGGGGCTGGCCGACGCGCTGTTGATGGTCGGGCTGCGTTACGGGTCAGAGGAGGCCGCCCGTAAGACCGAGGCATGGCTGCACCGCATCGCGCGGGCCTCATATCTCGCCTCGGTCGATCTTGCCCGCGAAAAGGGGCCATTCCCGCTGTTTGATGCGGAAAAATTCCTGGCCTCGGGCAATATGGCGCAGATGGACGCCGATGTGCGCGACGCCATCCGCACCCATGGCATCCGCAATGCGTTGCTGACATCCATCGCCCCCACCGGCACGATCAGCCTTTATGCAGGCAATGTGTCCAGCGGGATCGAACCGGTCTTTGCCTATGCCTATACCCGCAAGGTGCTGCAAAAGGACGGCTCGCGCACCGAAGAAGAGGTGGTCGATTACGCGGTGCAGATGTGGCGCGAAAAATTCGGCGATGCGCCTTTGCCCGGCTATTTCGTCAATGCCCAGACCCTGGCGCCGCTGGACCATGTGCGCATGCAGGCCGCCGCGCAGAAATGGATCGATTCAAGCATATCCAAAACGATCAATTGTCCCGTCGATATCAGCTTTGACGCATTCAAGGGTGTGTATTTGCAGGCTTATGAAACGGGGTGCAAAGGTTGCACCACCTATCGGCCTAACGATGTGACGGGCTCGGTTCTGGCGGTGTCGGAAAAATCCGAAAAGATGCCCGAGGCCGAAACCGGCGCCGAGGTCATCTATATGTCTGAGCCGCTGGACCGGCCGCAGGCGCTTGAGGGGAATACCTATAAACTGAAATGGCCCGACAGCGAACATGCGATCTATATCACCATCAATGATATAGTGATGGCCGGACGCCGCCGCCCGTTCGAGGTGTTCATCAACTCCAAGAATATGGAGCATTTCGCCTGGACGGTGGCGCTGACCCGGATGATTTCGGCGGTGTTCCGGCGCGGCGGCGATGTGTCCTTCGTCGTCGAGGAGTTGAAAGCCGTGTTCGACCCGCGCGGCGGGGCCTGGATGCAGGGCAAATACGTGCCCAGCATCCTGGCGGCCATTGGTGGCGTCATCGAACGCCATCTGGTCAGTATCGGCTTCATTGATGGCGAGGGCATGGGGCTGAAGACCGATCCGCAGTCGGAGGCGATGGCGGTGGGTGAGCGCCCGCGCGGCCCGGCCTGCCCCAGTTGCGGCCAGTATGACCTGCGCATGATCGAGGGCTGTCTGACCTGCGCCAGTTGCGGCCATTCCAAGTGCGGTTGAACGGTCTGTAAGACAGGCCGATCTGTTTCATCAAGGCGCGCAAACACGTTATGCGAAACCGTGTTTGCGTATTTGCACGCTGTGCAATCGTGAACAGCTTTCGTAACTTCGACCGCAGCGCGAATATGAAATACAAATTCAATCGGAGGGCTCTGTATGAGAACGCTCATCTGGGCTGTGCTGGTTTTGGTGATGCTTCCATTTGGGAAGGCCGCCGCCCAAGAGCGACATACGCTGGGCTATGGGACAATCTTCAATAACGACTATCTGGGGGACGGCAAGGATCGCTGGCGCAGCGGATCTTATCGTCTGAGCGCGATACGGGGGCCTGCGTGGAGCGGCAAACTTCCCGATGCACCGGGAGAAATACTGGAATACCGTTTCCAGAGCGAGATCATCGCCCCCGACAGCCTGAACAGCCCCAAGCCAGGTGATCGCCGCTATGCGGGGATCATGTCGTTCGGGGTTCATACACATTTCAACCGCGCTGCGACAGATTATGCGCTGGGGGCCGATCTGGTCTTTGTCGGTCCGCAGACGGGGGTCGGGCGGTTTCATGCCCGCATGCACGACTGGTTAGGTGAGCCTTCGCCCTCGGCGGCACTGTCAAATCAGTTGGGCAATGCGGTATATCCCACCGTTCTGGCACAGGCGGTGCGTCCTGTCTGGATCGGGACCGATATCCGCGCGATGCCCTTTATCGAGGCGCAGCTTGGCGTTGAAAGCCTTGTCCGGATCGGTGGCGATCTTGTTTTCGGAACGTTGTCCATGGGCAGCATGGGGCTGCGCGATATGGTGACGGGGCAGGTGTTCAGCGGTATTCCGGGCATTGCCTCGGGGGCGGAATTCATTGTTGGCGGTGATATGGCGCTGGTTGGTTACAGCGCCTATCTGCCGTCTTCAGGAGGGTATGACCTGACACCGCTGCGCAAACGGCTGCGTGCGGGCGTTCGGTTTCAGACCGGTTCGGTCGGGCTGTTTTATGGTATTACATGGCTTGGAAAAGAGTTCCGCTCCCAGACTGACGAACAGTTGGTCGGATCGCTGGACCTGCGGCTGAAGTTCTGATTCGTTTCATGAAACGGGTGGCTTCCCAGAATTGACATGTTGTGCTAGCTTGCCTGCAATAAAAAAAGAAACAGAGGCAGGCAGGTATGAAAACGGGCTTTCGAGGCACGTTCGTCATTCCATGGTCACAGACTGAAATAGACGGTGTGCAGGGTGCATCGGTCGATGCTTTGACGGTAGGAGCGTCCTGGGTCAGGACGGGTCAGGCAATGCGGCTGGATGGACCGGCGGATCTTCTTCGGCTGGACGATTCAGATGGCGAGGCCGACCTTCGCAAAAGGGCGGCGAAATCGGTTCACCGGTTGGTCGGGGTGGCGCTGGACCCAATGCGGTCACTGGACGAAGAACCGGCACATCCGCTGGCAGACCGTGGCTTTGTCGTTTCGGATGGACGGCGGTCTTATGTGGCAACGGAAATCGTCACCGGGCCGGGGCGGCCGCCGCTGTTGATGTTTCTGGACGAATTGCCGCCCGAACGGGTGGAAATGTGGGTGGTGCGCTGCATCGCCGATCATCCGCAGCCACAGCGCCGGCCGGGCGACCAGGCCGGGGTAATCTGTTTTGCGGCGGGAACGCTGATCGACACACCCGAAGGCGCGCGCCCCGTGCAGGATCTGGACGAGGGCGATTTCATTCTGACCAAAGACAATGGCCCGCGCGAAATTCAGTGGAAGGGCCGCCGGCGCATGTCTGGTGCGCGGCTTTATGCCATGCCGCATCTGCGCCCGGTTCGTATCCGGGCCGGGGCGCTGGGGGATGACCGCCCGGGCGATGATCTGATCGTGTCCCCCCAGCACCGCGTCTTGATCAGGGGGCGTGCCGCGCAGACATTGTTTCAGACGCCCGAGGTTCTGGTTGCGGCCGAGGATCTGATCAATGACCATTCCATTCTGGTGGATCATGGATTGGCCGAGGTGACCTATATCCATCTGATGCTGGACGCACATCAGGTGGTCTGGGCGAACGGTGTCGAAACCGAAAGCTTCCACCCGGCCAATACGTCGCTCGACAGTGTCAGCCCGGATCAATTGCAACGGCTGCTGGGCCGGTTTCCGGCCATTGATCGCGATCGGTTTGCCTATGGCGATTTTGCGCGCCGCAATCTGACCGCCGCCGAGGCCGCGATTTTGCAGTATGAGGGCGGGCTGCGGCATTGACTCTGGGCTGGCGGGGGTTATAAGCCCGCCATTCCGGTCCGTTTTGGGCCGGTTTATTCATTGGTGTTGGTGGCCCCCGCAAGGGGATGCCTGTCATCCGCGCGGAATCGCGGAGAAGGACAACGCCCTTCATGGATATCCGCATGGGTATCGCCTGCAGAAGGAGATCAGACGGTGACAAAACGCACCTCTGCCAAGTACAAGATTGACCGCCGGATGGGTGAAAACATCTGGGGCCGCCCGAAATCCCCCGTCAACCGTCGCGAATACGGCCCCGGCCAGCACGGTCAGCGCCGCAAGGGCAAATTGTCCGATTTCGGCACTCAGCTGCGCGCCAAGCAAAAGCTGAAGGGCTATTACGGCGATGTGACTGAAAAGCAGTTCCGCCGCATTTATGCCGAGGCCGAGCGCGTGAAGGGCGATACCGGTGAAAACCTGATCGGCCTGCTGGAGCGCCGCCTGGACGCGGTCGTGTATCGCGCCAAGTTCGTGCCGACCATCTTTGCCGCGCGCCAGTTCGTGAACCATGGCCATGTGACCGTGAACGGAAAGCGTGTGAACATCGCCTCTTATCGGGTGTCCGAAGGCGACAAGATCGAAGTGCGGGATCGTTCCAAGCAGATGGCGCTGGTGCTGGAGGCCGTGCAACTGGCCGAACGCGATGTGCCGGATTACCTGGAAGTCGATCATTCCAAGATGACGGCCGTCTTCACCCGCACGCCGGGCCTGTCGGATGTGCCTTATCCGGTGGTGATGGAACCGAACCTGGTTGTGGAATTCTACGCCAAAAACTGATCCTTTTCGGTTCATCAAGATGACAGGGACCCGCCGCAAGGCGGGTCTTTTCGTTTCGAGCCTTGAATGGCGACGCCTGCGGCGTCAGGTCATGGGGCGCCGCTTGCGCGGCTTCGCTCGCCTGCGGCGGGCGAGTATTTGCGCCAAGGTGATGGGGGAAAGTGGTGCGTGCTTGGCCAAGTGGACAGTTTTGTGGCAATCGCCGAGTTTTACATGCTGGAAGCCGGTGCAAGGCTGGCAGGCGACAGCCGTTCGGGTAAGGTGGGCCGGACGACCTGCACTTATGGAAGGAAGCGCTGAATGCCCTCGTATCCCAGCTATGGCCGCATTGACGGCCCGATTGTCATCATAGGATTCGGGTCGATCGGGCGCGGCACGCTGCCGCTGATCGAGCGGCATTTCGAATATGATCCCAGGCGGGTGGTGGTGATCGAGCCTTCGGACGAGCATCATGTCTTCATGGTGCAACGGGGCATCACCCATGTGCAGGACGCGTTGACGCCCGACAATTACCGCGCCGTTCTTGGGGCGAGGCTGGAGGCGGGCAAGGGATTTTGCGTCAACCTGTCGGTCGATACATCATCGCTGGATATCATGCGGCTGTGTCGTGAAATGGGTGTGCCCTATATCGACACGGTGACGGAACCCTGGGCGGGGTTCTATTTCGAAACCACCGACAATGCCGCCCGCACAAATTACGCGCTGCGCGAGACGGTTCTGGCGGAAAAGCGCGCCAATCCGGGGGGCACGACAGCGGTGTCGTGTTGCGGGGCAAATCCGGGCATGGTGTCGTGGTTCGTCAAGGAGGCGTTGCTGACCCTGGCCGCCGATCTGGGCCGTCCGGCCGCGATTCCCGACAGCCGTGCGGGCTGGGCGCGCCTGATGCAGTCGCTGGGCGTGAAGGGCGTGCATATCGCCGAGCGCGACACTCAGAAATCGGTGGTGCACAAGCCGATCGGCACCTTTGTGAACACATGGTCGGTCGAGGGGTTCATCGCCGAGGGGTTTCAACCGGCCGAACTGGGCTGGGGCACGCATGAGCGCTGGTTCCCGCCCAATGGGCATCGCAATCAGGCCGGGTGTCAGGCCGGGATCTGGATGGACCAGCCCGGCGCCCTGACCAAGGTGCATACATGGTGCCCGACGCCGGGCCCGCAATACGGGTTTCTTGTGACCCATAACGAGGCGATCTCGATTTCCGATTATTATACGGTGGGGGATGCATCCGACCCCGAATATCGGCCGACCTGCCATTATGCCTATCACCCCTGTGACGACGCGGTTTTATCGTTTCATGAAACGCTGGGTTCCGGGATGGTGCAGGAAACGCTGAAAATTCTGGACGAGAACGAGATCGTTGATGGCATAGACGAGCTGGGCGTGCTGCTGTACGGGCATGAGAAGAACGCGCTGTGGTATGGGTCGCGCCTGTCGATTCAGGAAACCCGCAAGCTGGCGCCGTTTCAGAATGCGACCGGGTTGCAGGTGACATCGGCGGTGTTGGCCGGAATGGTCTGGGCGCTGGAAAACCCCGATGCCGGGATTGTCGAGGCCGACGAGATGGATCATGCGCGGTGTCTGCAGGTGCAGCGACCCTATCTGGGGCCGGTCGAGGCGCATTACACCGACTGGACGCCACTGACCAAACGCTGGTCGCAATTCACCGAAGAGATCGACGAAAGCGACCCCTGGCAATTCGTGAATGTTCTGGCGTCGTGAGGCGCGCGCGGAATTTTCGCAACACCTGCGGCATGGTCAGCGGTTTCCTGCTGGTCATGGCTTGGGCTTGCGTCTAGAACCCGGCCAAGCCGGAGGGTCCCATGTCGCAGATCGTGCCACAGCCTGGTATCATGGAGATCGCCCTGTATCAGGGCGGTCAGTCGCATCTGGACGGTGTTTCGGATGTGATCAAGCTGTCGTCGAACGAAAACCCGTTCGGCCCGTCGGACAAGGCGCGCGAGGCATTCGCGCGCACCGTGCATCAGTTGCACCGCTATCCCAACACCGATCACACCGCCCTGCGCACCGCAATCGCCGAGGTGCATGGCCTGGATGCAGACCGCATTATTTGCGGTGTCGGATCGGATGAGATTTTGCAATTCGTGGCCCAGGGCTTTGCCGGTCCGGGGGATGAGGTGATCTATACCGAACACGGGTTTTCGATGTATCCGATCCTGGCCCATGCCGTGGGGGCGACACCTGTCAAGGTGGCTGAACGCGAACGCACCGTGGATGTGGATGCGATACTGGCGGCCTGCACGGAACGCACCAAGATTGTGTTCATCGCCAACCCGGCAAATCCCACGGGCACGATGATCGGCGGTAACGAAGTCGCGCGACTGGCCGCCGGGCTGCCCTCCGGTGCCATTCTGGTGCATGACGGGGCCTATACCGAATTTGTCGAAGGCTATGATGGCGGGGCTTCGCTGGTCGAAAGCCATGACAATGTGGTGATGACGCGCACTTTTTCGAAGATATACGGGTTGGGCGGCTTGCGGGTTGGCTGGGGCTATGCGCCGCGCCCGATCATCGAGGTGCTGAACCGGCTGCGCCAGCCCTTCAACCTGTCCGAGGTGCAGATGGCCACCGCCGAGGCTGCCGTGCGCGATCAGGATTATGTCGCCAAATGTCGGGCCGAAAACGCCCGCTGCCGGGCCTGGCTGGCCGAGGCACTGGCCGAAATCGGCGTGCCGTCGGATACATCCACGGCGAATTTCGTGCTGGCGCGCTTTGCATCGGCCGCCGAGGCCGAGGCGTGTGATGCATTCTTGAAAACCCAAGGCATTCTGGTGCGGCGTGTCGGCGGTTATGGTTTGCCCAATTGTCTGCGTATAACGGTCGGTGACGAAGCATCCTGTCGCCGCGTCGCGCATGCGGTGCGGGCCTTCAAGGGGCAGGCGCAATGACAATGTTGTATAATCGTGTTGCGCTGGTCGGGCTGGGCCTGATCGCGGGGTCGATGGCCCTGGCGATGCGGCGTGGCGGGCTGGCCGGTGAAATTGTCGGCACCGCGCGATCCGCTGAAACGCGGGCGATCGCGGTCGATATCGGCCTGTGTGATCGCGTGGTCGACAGCGTGGCCGAAGCCGTGCAGGGCGCTGATCTGATCGTGCTGGCCGTGCCGGTCGGCGCGATGGGCGAGGTGGCCGAACAGATGGCGCCGCATCTGAAGCCGGGGGCAACCGTTACCGATGTGGGATCGGTCAAGCGCGCGGTGATTGATGCGGTGGCCCCGCATATCCCGGATGGCGTGCAATTCGTGCCGGGCCATCCGCTGGCCGGCACGGAACATTCCGGCCCGCGTTCAGGCTTTGCCGAATTGTTTGAAAACCGCTGGTGCCTGCTGGTGCCCGTGCCCGGCAGTGACCCCGCCGCGGTGGATCGGTTGCGCCGGTTGTGGGAAGCCATGGGCGCGCATGTCGATGAAATGGATGCCGATCACCATGATCTGGTGCTGGCTGTCACCAGCCATGCACCGCATCTGATTGCCTATACGATGGTGGGTGTGGCTGATGACTTGCGCCGGGTGACCGACAGCGAAGTCGTGAAATACTCGGCTGCGGGGTTTCGCGATTTCACCCGCATCGCAGCATCCGATCCGATCATGTGGCGCGATGTATTCCTGAACAACAAGGACGCGACGCTGGAGATTCTGGGTCGCTTCACCGAGGAACTGTTCGCGCTGCAACGCGCGATCCGCACCGGGGATGGCGCGTTGTTGCAGGCCTATTTCACCCGCACCCGCGCGATACGGCGCGGCATTATCGAGGCGGGTCAGGATACCGAAGCCCCCGATTTCGGGCGCGCCAAGAGGCCGGGATGACCCGCGCGGGCTCGGCTGTCGCGGCGATCATGCTGTGGGCGGGCGGGACCGCATTCGCCGAGACCGCAGCTGTGCCGCAGGTGCATGAGTCAACAACGCAAACCGGTGGTTTGGCCGGGGCCGACCTGCCTGCGATGGCGACGATCCCGCCGCCGCCGCGCCCGCTTTCCGGCGCGGATATGGCGGTGTCTGCCGCCCCCGTTTCCAGCGTGCCCCGCAAGAATGGCCTGTGTGGCGATCCCAAATTGCAGGGGGATGTTCTGGCGCCGATCAAAGCCAAGTTCGACGCCTGCGACATCGCTGCCCCGGTGCGGGTGCGCTGGGTGGATGGTGTCGCGCTCAGCCAGCCGGTGGTGGTGGATTGCGACACCGCGCAGGCGCTGCGCCGCTGGGTTCAGGAAGGTATCAAGCCGACGGTCGGGCGGTTGGGCGGCGGGCTGCGATCGCTGGAAATCGCGGGCAGTTACACGTGCCGGACCCGTAACAACCAGCCTCGCGCCAAGGTCTCGGAACATGCGCGGGGCCGGGCGATAGATGTCTCGGGTGTCACGCTGAAAGACGGTACGGCGTTTACGGTGCTGGACGGGTGGCGCGATCCGGCGCAGGCCAGCGTGTTGCGCTGGATGCATCGCAGCGCCTGCGGCCCGTTCGGCACGGTTCTGGGCCCCAACGCAGACCAGCATCACGCCGATCATATCCATGTGGATATTACTGTGCGCCGGTCAGGGCCTTATTGCCAGTGATCCGCCATCGGCGCCGTGATCAATAGCGGCGCAGGCGGGGGGCGGCACCTAGCGGCACGGGGCCAAGGCTGGTCAACCCGTTGCGAAAGGTCAGGGGCAGGTCCAGCGTCGCCTTGTCGCCATCCAGACCTGCCAGCAAGGACAGCGCCTGTTCAACCCGAGGGGCCGCAGAGGCATCCAGAAGGCCCGCGGTGACGGCCAGTGGAATGACCTGCCGCCAGTTTTCAGCGCGCAGCATCACTGTGCCTTCCGCCAGACCGATGCCGGATGCGGTCAGAGTGCCGCTGGCATTCAGCCGAATGTCGCCCCATTGCAGCACCAAGGACTTCAGGTCGATCGCCGTCAAATTCGGGGGGGTGGACAGCGCGAAACGATCCAGCGGCGCGTCGAGTGCAAGATCGGCGTCCAGATTGATCTGGCCTGTGCCCGCCGGCAGGGGGGTGCCTGGCAGCATCTGGTTCCACAGATCTTGTGACAGGGTCAGGCCGCTTGCAGCAAGGCCGATCCGATGTGTGTCGGTCAGCCCCACAACAGCGCGGGTGGCAAAGCGCAGATCATCGGCCGACAGGCTGTGCCCCGGCGCCCCGGTCAGTCGCAGGCCCTGGGCCACCAAAGCCGAGTGATCCAGCGGCAGGCTGGGCGCTGGACGGAAGGTGGCGCTGGCGCGCATATCGGTGCTGGCTATGGCGATCTGGCCCAGGCCTGTGTCGATGATCTGGTCATGGGGGAAGACGACGATCACCCGGTTGGGTCGATAGCTGAGCGCCAGAATTTGCACAAAGGGGGCCTGCCAGCCGATGCCATTCGCCGGGTCGGTGATGCGCAGATCGTGCAGCGTGCTGTCCAGCCGGTTGGGAAAGCCGGCGACGGCCAGATCGGTATAGGAAACCTGCAAACCTGCCGCCTGCTGCGCCCCCAGCCATTGTGTCAGCCCCGACTTGACCGTGCGGGCCGCCACGAACCAATAGCCCGCCCATACAAGCCCCGCGACAATCACCACCCCGATCAGTTTGCGCATTGCCGCCTCTTTTCTTGACCTGGGACGATGTTTACAGTTCTGCGGACAAGAGGGCCAGTGCAATGGATGGACCACCCCTGTGGGTTTTCGGATACGGATCGCTGATCTGGAGTCCCGGTTTTGCAATCGCGGAACGACAGGTTGCGCGCCTGAGCGGCTGGCATCGCAGCTTTTGTATGCGCTCGATCCATCATCGGGGCACACGGGCCGATCCCGGGCTGGTGCTGGCGCTGGATGCGGCACCGAATGCCGTGTGCGCAGGCGTCGCCATTCGCGCGGTGCCGGGCACCGAGGCAGAAACACTGGTCTATCTGCGTGAACGGGAACTGATTTCATCGGCCTATCTCGAGGCGGACTTGCCTGTTGATCTGGCTGACGGACGCCGGGTTCAGGCCCTTACATTCGTCATTGACCCGGACCATGTGCAATATTGCGGCGGGCTGCCGCTGGAAGACCAGGCAGGTATCATCGCCCGCGCCGTCGGTGGACGCGGCCCCAACCGCGATTATCTGGCCAACACCGTTGCGCATCTGCATGATCTTGGGATCAGCGACCCCGATTTGCAGTCGCTGGCGAAGCGCGTGGATGAAATCTCGGCGCAGCGGCGCAGTTAGTGCAACATCCATATTTGCGTGTTGTGGGCTGCGGACGGTTCGCCTAGTGTTCAGGCAGGATCAACGGGCCCGGACCCGATACATGAGCATGACCCAAAGCCAATCCCAGCCCCAGTTTTCCCAGCCGGTCCGCCAGATCATTCTCATGCTGGTGTCTGTCGGGCTGTTCTCTTTCGGGGCCTATGTCGCCTATCCCCGCGTGGCGTCGGTCTTCCTGTCAAACCCGTTTCTGAACGGCATCATCGCCCTGGTTTTCATCTTCGGCGTGCTGGCCTGTTTCTGGCAGGTGTTGCAACTGATCGCCTCGGTCAACTGGATCGAAGGTTTCGCAGCCCATCGCCCGGGGCACGAGTTGACCACGGCCCCCCGCCTGCTGGCGCCGCTGGCGGCATTGCTGCGCGCGCGCGGGGCCGAAATGCAGATCAATGCCTCTTCGGGGCGTTCCATCCTTGAATCGGTGGCAACCCGGATCGAGGAAGCCCGCGACATCACCCGATATCTGGCCAGCCTGCTGATTTTCCTGGGTTTGCTGGGCACATTTTACGGGCTGGCGACGACGGTGCCGGCCGTCGTGGAAACCATCCGTTCGCTGGCCCCCAATCCGGGTGAAGACGCGGTTGCGGTCTTCGGGCGCCTGATGTCCGGGCTCGAGGCGCAACTTGGGGGCATGGGGACAGCGTTTTCATCCTCGCTTCTGGGCCTGGCCGGCTCGCTGGTCGTGGGCTTGCTGGAATTGTTCGCAGGCCATGGCCAGAACCGGTTCTATCGCGAGCTGGAAGAATGGTTGTCCGGCATCACCCGGCTTGGGGTTGCAATCGGCGATGGTGAAAGCGACGGCACAGATCTGACCTTCGCGCTGGAGCGAATGGCCGATCAGAACGCCCAGCAGATTGCGGCATTGCACAGCCTGATGGCGCAGGCGGAAGAACGCCGCGCGGCATCGGAACAACGGGTTGACGCGCTGACCGCCGCCGTCGAAACGCTGACGGCGCGTCTTGACCCTGCGGCAACGATCGCGGCTCTTGGCCGGCTTGGGGAAGGGCAGGATCGTGTCGCCGATCTTCTGTCCCGGCGCGAAGAAGAGGGCGGCGCCCATGTCGATGCCGAAAGCCGCATGCGCCTGCGGTCCATCGACGTGCAACTGTTGCGCATTCTGGAAGAGATCTCGGCCGGTCGTCAGGAGGCCCTGACCGACCTTCGTGGCGATCTGCGGGTTCTGATACAGGTCATTCGCGACGCCACAGGCGATCCGGAGGAATAGGGTCATGGCCCTGAACCGCCGCACCGGGGCCCGCTTCCAGGCCAGTATTTGGCCCGGTTTTGTCGATGCCATGACGGCGCTGTTGCTGGTGCTGATGTTCGTGCTGTCGATCTTCATGATCGTCCAGTTCATGCTGCGCGAAACGATCACCGGCCAGGCCACGGAACTGAGCGAGCTGAACACCGAACTGGCAGCCCTGTCGCGGGCATTGGGCCTGGAACAACAGCGCAGCTTTGCATTGGAAAGCGATCTTTCTGCCGCGCAGGAACAGGCCAGGTCGCAATCGAGCCTGATTGCGACCCTGACCGCACAGATGGAAGGCAAGGATGCCGAACTTGGCGCGGCCAATGCGCGGATAACTTCGTTCGAGGCGCAGGTCGCCGGTTTGCTGGCCCAGCGTGACGATGCGCTGAAACGTGGGCAGGCCCTGGAAGAGCAGCGCGACGAACTTCTAAGCGAACAGGAACAGCTGCAACTGGCGCTGTCACAGTTGCGAACCGAGGTCGATGCCCAGGTCGAGGCCGCGCGGCTGGCGGCAGCCCGGCGCGATGCCCTTGCCGCCATGATCGCGGATCTGCAGCGCGAGGCGGCGCAGGAGGGCGCGAAATCAGCCGCGCTTGCCGGGCAGGTCGATACGCTGCAGCAAAAGCTGTCGGACGAAGAGGCCGCCCGCCTGGCCGAGGCCGCCGCCGCGCAGGCGCTGCGCGACAAGCTGCAGAATTCAGGTGCCGAACTGACGGCGATGACGCTGGCGCTGGAAGAACAGCGCAAGCGCGCCGAAGAGACGCTGACCCTTCTTGCCGCCGCACGTCTGGCGCAGGCCGAGGCCGAACAGCGCGCGACAGGCACCCTGTCGCAGGCCGATCGCGACGCGGCGCTGCTGAATGCCGCCAAGGCAGAACTGGCCGAAGAACAGGACAAATCCGCCGAAAGCCTGCGCAAGGTCGAGGTTCTGAACCAGCAGGTTGCCGCGTTGCGTGCGCAGCTTGGATCACTGCAATCCTTGCTGGACGAAGCCAGCAGCCGTGATGCGAGCGCACAGGTTCAGCTTGAATCGCTGGGCAATCGGCTGAATGCCGCACTGGCGCAGGTGGCCGCCAAGGAAAAAGCCCGCGCCGCCCTGGAAGAGGCCGAGCGCCTGCGCCTCGAGGCCGAAGCCGAGGCGCTGAAAAACCGTGCCAAGAATCTGGAAAACTACCGTTCCGAGTTTTTCGGAAAACTGCGCGAAGTTCTGGCCGGGCGCGAGGGTGTGCGGATCGTGGGCGACCGTTTCGTGTTTTCATCCGAGGTTCTGTTCGAGCCGGCCTCGGCCGAACTGTCGGCTGAAGGCAAGGCGCAGATCGCCAATGTCGTGTCCATCCTGCGTGACATATCCGATCAGATCCCGCCTGCCATCGACTGGATCATCCGCGTCGATGGCCATACCGACAATACACCCTTGTCCGGGCTGGGGCAGTATCGCGACAACTGGGAACTCAGCCAGGGACGTGCCCTGTCGGTGGTGCGGTATATGACAGATGTTCTGGGCTTCCCGCCTGAACGCCTGGCTGCGACCGGATTCGGCGAATACCGGCCTGTTGCCACAGGCGACAGCCCCGAAGCCCTGACCCAGAACCGGCGCATCGAATTGAAGCTGACCGAACGCTGACCGATCGTGGCGCGCCCGGGTCTGTCGTCGCAACGGGTATTTGGACCAAGGATAACCCTGCTGTTTATTCTTGGAAAAATACCCCGGGGTGCGCGAGGGGCTGGCCCCTCGCCCGCCCAACAAAAGCATAGCCCGGCACGTTTGCGCCGGGCTATCTTGGTTTTATCTGACTATTACTCTGCAGTCAGCAGAGGGGGTTTCTTTGAGGAAAGCTGTCTTTTGGCCGGCTCTTCGACTTCCAGAACAATCTGTCCATCCTTGACGCTGACAAAGACAGTGCCGCCTTTCGCGAGTTTCCCAAACAGCAACTCTTCGGCCAGCGGTTTCTTGATGTGCTCCTGGATCACCCGGCCAAGGGGGCGGGCACCCATCTTGTCGTCGTAACCCTTGTCGGCCAGCCATTCGGCGGCGGCCGGGGTCAGTTCGATATGGACATTGCGATCCATCAACTGGGCCTCGAGTTGCAGCACGAATTTTTCGACGACCTGCAGGATGACCTCTTTTGGCAGCGGCGCGAAGCTGATCACCGCATCCAGCCGGTTTCGGAATTCCGGCGTGAAGGTGCGCTCGATCGCGGCGGTATCCTCGCCGGTGCGCCGGTCGCGGCCGAAGCCGATGGCGGATTTGGCCTGTTCGGCGGCCCCGGCATTCGAGGTCATGATCAGGACCACGTTGCGGAAATCGACTGTCCGGCCGTTGTGATCGGTCAGCTTGCCGTGATCCATGACCTGCAGAAGAATGTTATAGACATCCGGATGCGCCTTTTCCATTTCATCCAGCAGCAACACGCAATGCGGGTGCTGATCGACGCCATCTGTCAGCATGCCGCCCTGATCGAAGCCGACATAGCCCGGCGGCGCACCGATCAGACGCGATACGGCGTGTTTTTCCATATATTCGGACATATCGAAGCGCAGCAATTCCACGCCCAGCACATCGGCCAGTTGTTTGGCGACCTCGGTCTTGCCAACGCCGGTGGGGCCTGCGAACAGATAGTTGCCGATCGGTTTTTCCGGTTCGCGCAGGCCTGCGCGTGCCAGTTTGATCGCCGAAGACAGCGCCTCGATCGCATTGTCCTGGCCAAAGACCACACGCTTCAGGCTGCCTTCCAGATCCTTGAGAACGGTCGCGTCGTCTTTGGATACGTTCTTGGGCGGGATGCGCGCGATCTTGGCCACGACGGCCTCGATTTCCTTGGTGCCGATGGTCTTGCGCCGTTTGGCGCTGGCAACCAGATGCTGGGCCGCTCCGGCCTCGTCGATCACGTCGATGGCCTTGTCGGGCAGTTTGCGGTCGTGGATATAGCGCGCTGACAGTTCCACCGCGGACTTGATCGCGTCTGAGGTGTATTTGATGTGGTGGTGGTCCTCGAAATAGGGTTTCAGCCCTTGCAGGATCTTTACCGCGTCATCGACCGAAGGTTCGTTCACGTCGATCTTCTGGAACCGGCGCGACAGGGCACGGTCCTTTTCGAAATGCTGGCGGAATTCCTTGTAGGTGGTCGAGCCCATGCAGCGCAGCTTGCCGCCCTGCAGCGCGGGTTTCAGCAGGTTGGAGGCATCCATCGCCCCGCCTGACGTAGCCCCTGCACCGATCACGGTGTGGATCTCGTCGATGAACAGGATGGCGTCGGGATGGTTTTCCAACTCGGTCACCACGGCTTTCAGCCGTTCCTCGAAATCGCCGCGATAGCGGGTGCCGGCCAGCAATGCGCCCATATCCAGCGAATAGATCGTGGATTTCGACAGAACCTCGGGTGTTTCGCCGCGGGTGATCTTCAGCGCCAGACCTTCGGCGATGGCGGTCTTGCCAACACCGGGGTCACCGACCAGCAGCGGGTTGTTCTTGCGACGGCGGCACAACACCTGAATGCAGCGCTCGACTTCCATCTCGCGGCCGATCAGCGGGTCGATATCCCCCTTGCGCGACTTCGCATTCAGATCGACGCAATATTTGGCCAGCGCCGATTCCTTGGCTTCGGCCTCTTCGGTATGGGGGCTGGCGGCAGACTGTGCTTCGTCATCGAATTCCGGCGCACCGGTGATGGGGCGGGATTCGCCGAAGCTGGGATTCTTGGCCACGCCATGGGCAATGAAATTCACCGCGTCGTAACGGGTCATTTCCTGTTGCTGCAGGAAAAACGCGGCATTGGATTCACGCTCGGCGAAGATGGCGACCAGAACATTGGCGCCGGTGACTTCGGTGCGGCCCGAAGATTGGACATGGATCGCGGCGCGTTGAATCACACGCTGAAAGGCGGCTGTCGGAACAGCCTCGGACCCTTCGATGTCGGTAACCAGCGTCGACAATTCCTCGTCGATGAATTCCACGAGGGTTTCGCGCAGGTCTTCCAGATCGACCGAACAGGCAGTCATCACCTTGGCCGCATCGGGTTCGTCAATGAGGGCCAGCAACAGATGTTCCAGCGTTGCCAGTTCGTGGCGCCGTGCGTTGGCAAGCGCCAGCGCTGCGTGAATGGACTGCTCCAGGCTATGTGAAAATGCAGGCACGTTCAGTGCTCCTTTCCTGTGCGGCAGATCGGGTGTCACCCCGTTCGGACCTAGGCCTCATATGATTAAGCTTCGGTTTTTAAGGCCGGTCTTCAAGTCTTTTCTGATCAATTTTGATCACCTGTTGCGCGTTCGCGTAACAATTGGGCGTTTTACGTGAGCAAGGCCCGCGTGTTCAGGCGCGGAAATTATCCTTGCGGCGGCGTATCTCGGCAAAGACCTGTGCATCGGGCGCACCTGTCATGCCAACAAGTTGTTTTATCTGCGGGTTCGAGGCGCGCAGAAACGGATTTGTCGCCAGTTCCAGCGACAGTTCACAGGGCACGGTCGCCTGCCCCTGACTGCGCGCCTTGTCGATCTGTTCTGCCCGAGAAATAAGCGCCTGATTGTCCGGTTCAATGGTCAGTGCGAATTTTGCGTTGGCCGCCGTATATTCATGGCCAGAATAAACCATTGTTTCCCCCGGCAGCGCGGCAAGTTTGCTCAGGCTGTCCCACATCATTTCCGGCGTGCCTTCGAACAGCCGCCCGCAGCCCAGCGCCATCAGGCTGTCGGCGGTGAAAACGGCCGCAGCCGCAGGAAAGTAATAGGCCATGTGGCCCATCGTGTGGCCCGGCACCGACAGGGCCACGATCTGGGCATCGTCCGCGCCGATGACATCGCCATCCGACAGCGCGCGGTCAAGGTCGGGCAGTCTGGCCTGTTCGGCGGCGGGGCCCATTACCTGACAGCCGTATAGGGCGCGCAGTTCGTCCACCCCGGCCACATGGTCATTGTGATGATGGGTGATCAGCAGGCTGTCGGGTTGCCAGCCGCGGCTGGCAAGCGCGGCGATGATCGGGGCGGCCTGGGGGGCGTCGATCAGGCAGACGCCATCGGGCCCTTTCACAATATAGGCATAATTATCCTGCAGGCAGGGGACGGTGACAATTTCAATGGGCATGGCATTCTGTCTCTGCTTGTCTATTCTGTTTACTGACTGTTGCCGATCCATGGGCGGGCCGCAATGCATCTGGACGTACTTGAGCTTCGGAATTTCTATTATCGCACCAATCTGGGGCGGGTGGCGCAGCGTGCGATACGGGATCAGGTGCTGCAGATATGGCCTGAGGCCAAGGGGCAATCCGTGGCGGGTTTCGGGTTTGCGGCACCCTTGCTGCGCCCCTATCTGGCCGATGCGCGACGGGTTGTGGCGGTGATGCCGGGCCAGCAGGGTGTGATGCCCTGGCCGGCCGGTATGGCCAATGTATCGGTCCTGTCGGAAGAAACGCGCTGGCCGTTGCCCAATGGCATGGTGGACAAGCTGATCTTGATGCACGGGCTGGAAACCAGCGAGCACCCGGCCGCCTTGCTGGAAGAATGCGCGCGCGTGCTGGGGCCGGGTGGGCGCGCATTGTTCATCGTGCCGAACCGGTCCGGACTTTGGGCGCGGCGCGATGGCACGCCTTTCGGGTTCGGGCGGCCCTATACGCTGGGCCAGCTTGAGGCGCAGTTGAAGATGCACGGCTTCCAGCCTGAAGGCCACCGTGCCGCACTTTATGCCCCGCCCAGCACAAAACGGTTCTGGCTCAAGACCTCGGCGCTGGTCGAGCGCGCGGGGCGCAGGTTGTCGGCCTATTACGCAGGGGGGGTGCTGATGGTCGAGGCGTCAAAGCAGGTTTATAACCCCAGCGGGCTGCGCGCCGACGTGGCGGAAAGACATCCCCTGCGGGTGCTGGACGGCCTGCCCAGACCCTCTGCCGAGCCGATCTGAAACGCCGGCGCGCCCGAATCCCGAGCGGAAATCCTGCCTTGATTCTGCGCATCGGCCGAAACGTTGCCAATGATAGCGTCGGACATCGCAAATTAAGCCTTGAATGCGATCACGCGACAGTGTTCTTGGCGGTTGCGAGGGTGAACGGGCTCTGCTACACCCACGCCGATTTCGGCTGCGTGCCGCCTGTGGCACGCAACATGAGCAAGCCTCGTCGCAACAGCGGCATCAAGGGGCGATTTACATCGGAAGGGTGGACGTGTCCGAACCAGCTTCGATCTCATCCGGCATAGCTGCGCGCTATGCCAAGGCGGTCTTTGAACTGGCCGACCAAGATAAACAACTCGTCGCGCTCGAGCGTGATCTCGATTCAATCGAGGGCGCGCTGGCGGACAGTGCGGAATTTCGCGACCTGATCTCGTCGCCGATCTATTCGCGCGAAGAACAGGCCCGCGCCGTTGCAGCGATCGCCGCGCGTGCGGAATTGACGCCGCTGTTGGCAAATACGCTGGGTCTGATGGCATCAAAGCGGCGCCTGTTCGTGCTGCCGCAAATGGCCGCCGCCCTGCGCAGCATGATTGCCGACAGGAAAGGCGAGGTCACCGCCGATGTGACCGCTGCCAAGGTTCTGAGCGACGACCAGAAGGCCAAGCTGGCCGCGTCGCTGAAAGCCAGCCTGGGCAAGGAAATAAAGATCAACATGGCCGTCGATGAAAGCCTTATCGGCGGTCTCATTGTCAAAGTAGGCTCGAAGATGATCGACACCTCGATCCGCTCGCGGCTTGCAGCACTTCAGAACACCATGAAAGAGGTCGGATAAATGGGTATCCAAGCAGCTGAGATCTCTGCGATCCTCAAGGAGCAGATCAAGAATTTCGGTCAGGAAGCAGAGGTTGCCGAGGTTGGCCGTGTGCTGTCCGTCGGTGACGGTATCGCGCGCGTTCACGGGCTGGACAATGTCCAGGCCGGTGAAATGGTCGAATTCCCCGGCGGCATTCGCGGGATGGCCCTGAACCTTGAAGCAGACAACGTGGGTATCGTTATTTTCGGCGCCGACCGCGACATCAAGGAAGGCGATGTCGTCAAACGGACCAAGTCGATCGTGGACGTGCCCGCCGGTGATGCGTTGCTGGGCCGGGTTGTCGATGGCCTGGGGAACCCGATCGACGGCAAGGGCCCGATCGCGTCATCCGAGCGCCGCGTGGCCGACGTCAAGGCGCCGGGCATCATCCCGCGCAAATCGGTGCACGAACCGATGGCCACCGGTCTGAAATCGGTTGACGCCATGATCCCGGTTGGCCGGGGCCAGCGCGAGCTGATCATCGGCGACCGTCAGACCGGCAAGACCGCCATCGCGCTGGATACGATCCTGAACCAGAAATCGTATAACGACGCTGCCGGCGATGACGAAAGCAAGAAGCTTTATTGTATCTATGTCGCCATCGGGCAGAAACGCTCGACCGTGGCGCAGCTGGTCAAGAAGCTGGAAGAAACCGGCGCGATTGATTACACGATCATCGTCGCTGCCACCGCGTCCGACCCCGCGCCGATGCAGTTCCTGGCCCCCTATTCGGCCACCGCGATGGCCGAGTTTTTCCGCGACAATGGCCGCCATGCCCTGATCATCTATGACGATCTGTCCAAGCAGGCCGTTGCCTATCGTCAGATGTCGCTGCTGCTGCGCCGTCCGCCGGGCCGCGAAGCCTATCCGGGCGACGTGTTCTATCTGCACTCGCGCCTGCTGGAGCGTTCGGCGAAGCTGAACGAAGATAACGGTGCCGGTTCGCTGACCGCGCTGCCGATCATCGAAACCCAGGCGGGTGACGTTTCGGCCTATATTCCGACCAACGTGATCTCGATCACCGATGGCCAGATATTCCTTGAAACCGACCTGTTCTATCAGGGTATCCGCCCGGCCGTGAATACCGGTCTGTCGGTCAGCCGCGTGGGGTCTGCTGCCCAGACCAACGCGATGAAATCGGTCGCGGGTCCGGTCAAGCTGGAACTGGCACAGTATCGCGAAATGGCGGCCTTTGCGCAGTTCGGGTCCGATCTGGATGCGTCCACGCAAAAGCTGCTGAACCGTGGCGCGCGCCTGACCGAGCTGATGAAACAGCCGCAATACGCGCCGCTGACCAATGCGGAAATCGTCTGCGTGATCTATGCCGGCACCAACGGTTATCTGGACAAGATCCCGGTGAAATCGGTGGGCCGTTTCGAGGCGGGCCTGCTGGCACATCTGCGCCAGAAACATGCCGACCTGCTGGCCGACATCACCAATAACGACCGCAAGGTGAAGGGCGAGCTGGAGGACAAGATCAGGGCCGCGCTGGACGCATTCGCCAAAGATTTCGCCTGAGGGCGGGTAAGGATCGGATAGATGCCAAGCCTAAAGGACCTCAAGAACCGGATCGGCAGCGTCAAGTCGACGCGAAAGATCACGAAGGCCATGCAGATGGTCGCCGCGGCCAAGTTGCGCCGCGCGCAAGAGGCGGCCGAAGCGGCCCGCCCCTATGCCGAACGCATGACCGCCGTAATGAGCGGTCTTGCGAACTCTGTCAAAGGGTCCGAAACGGCCCCGCGCCTGCTGGCCGGGACCGGTTCCGACCAGACCCACCTTCTGGTGGTCATGACATCCGAGCGCGGGTTGTGCGGCGGGTTCAATACGACCATCGTGCGCCTGGCACGCCAGCGCATTAACGAACTGATCGCGGCTGGCAAGACGGTCAAGATCATGACCATCGGCAAGAAGGGTCGCGAACAGCTCAAGCGCGAATACAGCCAGTATTTCGTCGCGCATGTCGATCTGTCCGAGGTCAAGCGTGTGGGTTACACCAATGCTCAAAGCATCGCGCGGGATATTCTGACACGCTTTGATGCCGGTGAGTTCGACATTGCGACGATATTCTATGCCGAATTCAAATCGGTGATATCGCAGGTGCCGACCGCGCAGCAGATCATCCCGGCTGTGTTCGACGATCAATCGGCCGATGCGCCCGCGCTGGGAACGGCCTATGATTACGAACCGTCGGAAGAGGGTATCCTGGCCGATCTTTTGCCGCGCAACATCGCCACGCAGCTGTTCACGGCACTGCTTGAAAACGGGGCGTCGGAACAGGGCGCGCGGATGAGCGCGATGGACAGCGCGACGCGCAACGCCGGCGAGATGATCGACAAGCTGACGATCGTCTATAACCGCTCGCGTCAGGCCGCGATCACCAAAGAACTTATCGAGATTATTTCGGGCGCCGAAGCGCTCTAAGGAACCGGAGACGAAACATGGCAAACGCAGTGGGCAAAGTCACGCAGGTGATCGGCGCCGTCGTGGACGTACAGTTCGAAGACGAGCTTCCCCAGATTCTGAACGCATTGGAAACTGATAACAACGGCAAGCGTCTGGTGCTGGAAGTTGCCCAACACCTGGGCGAGGGCACCGTGCGGACCATCGCGATGGACATGACCGAAGGTCTGGTTCGCGGCGCAAAGGTCACCGATACCGGCACCGCCATTTCCGTGCCCGTCGGCAACGCGACCTTGGGCCGGATCATGAATGTCATCGGTGAGCCGATCGACGAAAAAGGCCCGGTGAATGCGGACGAAACCCGCGCCATCCACCGCCCGGCGCCCGATTTTTCAGAGCAAGCGGCAGCATCGGAAATTCTGGTGACCGGGATCAAGGTCATCGACCTGCTGGCCCCTTACGCCAAGGGCGGCAAGATCGGCCTGTTCGGCGGTGCCGGCGTGGGCAAGACGGTTCTGATCCAGGAACTGATCAACAACATCGCCAAGGTGCATTCGGGCTTTTCGGTTTTTGCCGGTGTGGGCGAACGGACCCGTGAAGGCAACGACCTGTATCACGAATTCATCGAAGCCGGTGTTATCAACATCGATAACCTGGAAGAATCCAAGGTGGCCCTGGTCTATGGCCAGATGAACGAGCCGCCGGGTGCGCGTGCCCGCGTCGCGCTGACCGGCCTGACGCTGGCAGAACAATTCCGCGACCAGTCCGGCACCGACGTTCTGTTCTTCGTCGACAACATCTTCCGCTTTACCCAGGCGGGTTCGGAAGTGTCGGCGCTGCTGGGCCGTATTCCTTCGGCGGTGGGTTACCAGCCGACGCTGGCCACCGACATGGGTGCCCTGCAAGAGCGTATCACCTCGACCCGCGCCGGTTCGATCACTTCGGTTCAGGCGATCTATGTGCCTGCGGACGACTTGACCGACCCCGCACCGGCCACGTCATTTGCGCACCTTGATGCCACGACCACGTTGTCGCGCGCCATTTCGGAATTGGGGATCTATCCGGCGGTGGACCCGTTGGACAGCACCTCGCGCCTGATGGATCCGCAGATTCTGGGTGAAGAGCATTACCAAGTCGCCCGTGATGTGCAGGGTATTCTTCAGCGCTACAAGTCGCTGCAGGACATCATCGCCATCCTGGGCATGGACGAGCTGAGCGAAGAGGACAAGCTGACCGTGGCCCGCGCCCGCAAGATCCAGCGCTTCCTGTCGCAGCCCTTCGACGTGGCCAAGGTATTCACCGGTTCGGACGGTGTTCAGGTTCCGCTGGAAAAAACCATTGCCTCGTTCAAGGCTGTCGTTGCCGGCGAATACGATCACCTGCCCGAAGCCGCCTTCTATATGGTCGGTGACATCGAGGATGTGATCGCCAAAGCCGAGAAAATGGCAGCAGCTGCCTAAAGGGGGCCTTTATGGCTGATACGATGCAATTCGATCTGGTTTCGCCCGAGCGCCGGCTGGTTTCCGTTCAGGCCACTGCCGTTCGGGTGCCCGGGTCCGAGGGCGATCTGACGATTATGGCGAATCACGCGCCGCTGATTACATCCCTGCGCCCCGGCGTTCTGGAAGTGGTCAGCAGTGAAGGTACGAAGCATTACGTCGTGACCGGCGGCTTTGCCGAGATTTCGAATGACGGCACTTCGGTTCTGGCCGAAGAGGCCTTTCCGTCGGAAGAGGTGACGCAAGAGGTGATAGACGCAATGGTGGCCAAGGCGCATGCGCTTCACAAGGAAGCGCATCCCGATATGGTCGATTCAGCGGCCAAGCTTCTGGCTGACATGGTCGCAATCGGTGGTTACATCGGGCTGGAGCCCAAGCTGCCCAACGCCTGACATTCCATGCGGAACGATGTTCGCAAAAGGCTCCGCTTGCGGGGCCTTTTGTCTTTTCGGGTCGAATTCCTGCCGTTTTTCGTCACTATGCAGACGCAAGGGAGAAGAAGGAGCATCCATGCGCAGGTTTGACGCGCGTTTTGTCGGAGTCGATCAGGGCTCAGAGACCCTGTTTTCAGATTTCGAACATGACGGGGTGATGTGGACCGGAACCGGGCCGCGTATGGCGCGCTGGCCGGTTGTATTCAGCGAACCCTTTCGCGATGCGCCGATCGTCAGCGTCCACATCGCCATGTGGGACATGGATCGCAAGACAAACCCACGTGCCGACCTGACATCGGAAAATGTCACCCCCACTGGGTTCGACATCGTGTTCCGCACATGGGGCGACACGCGGGTGGCCCGTATACGCGCCGATTGGATCGCAATCGGGCCGGTGGCTGCAGAGGACGACTGGGAGCTCTACTAGGCTGGTCTTTTCGAAGGCCCTAGCCGTTGAACATGCCCTCGTAGATGGGCGACAGGGTTTCATGTTCAAACAGCGACGATACCGAGGTGCCATGCCAGATATTCATGATGGCCTGCGCAAAGATTGGCGCGGTCGGCACGATACGAATATTCGGGGTGGCCTTCACCGCTTCGGTGGGCTGGATCGAATCCGTGATGACAAGGCTTTTGAGCACTGAATTGGTGATATTCGAAACAGCCGGGCCCGACAGGACGCCGTGGCTTGTATAGGCGTGCACCTCGGTCGCGCCGGCCTCGGTCAGCACGGCGGCGGCTTTGCACAATGTGCCGGCCGTGTCGCACATGTCATCGACGATGATACATTTCTTGCCCTGCACATTGCCGATAACTGTCATTTCCGCGACCTCGCCGGCCTTTTCCCGGCGTTTGTCCACGATCGACAGCGGCGCGTTGATCCGCTGGGCCAGTTCGCGTGCGCGCGCCACGCCCCCAACATCGGGCGACACCACCATCAGATCATCCATGCAGTCGCGGAACTGGTGCTGGATATCCAGCGCGAAAATCGGCGAAGCATAGAGGTTATCGACCGGAATATCGAAAAAGCCCTGAATCTGAACGGCATGCAGGTCCATCGTCAGAATGCGTTCGATGCCGGCCTCGACCAGCATATTGGCGACAAGCTTGGCGGAAATCGGCGTGCGGGCCTTGGTGCGGCGATCCTGACGAGCATAGCCGAAATAGGGGATCACGGCGGTGATGCGCGAGGCCGAAGACCGGCGCAGTGCGTCGGCAATGATCAGCAATTCCATCAGGTTGTCATTGGCGGGGCGTGACGTGGGCTGGATGATGAACATATCCTCGCCACGGACGTTTTCGTATACCTCGACAAAGATTTCCTGATCGTTGAAGCGTTCGACGCGGGCCTCGACCAGGCCGACATTCATGCCGCGATGCATCGACATCCGGCGCGCGATGGCCAGCGCCAGCGGCCGGTTGGCATTGCCGGAAATCAGTTTAGGTTCAGTGATAGACGGCATGTGCAGATCCCCGCGGCAGCAGTGTCAAATGACGGATTCGTGACGTTGACATCGCTTACCACCCGATGACGCGGTTGCAAACCTTGTCTGGCATGAGGGCAGAGGAAAGACCGGCGACAAGGGCGGGTGACGCAGCGTTGGGGAGACGATCATATTTCTTCGTCGATAACATAGTCTTCCCAGTCTTCTTCGGGCACGTCGAATTCCGGGACGGTCCAGCCCCGCACGGAAACCCCCGCCCGGTGCACGCTTTCGGGATCGCCCGAGATCAGCGGATGCCAGTCATAAAGCGGTTTGCCTTCGTAAATAAGCCGATATGCACATGTCGCCGGCATCCAATAGGCCACCTCGGCGATGGTACCCGGTTTCAGAACCACGCATTCCGGCACGATGGTCTTGCGCACCTCGTAATGGGCGCAGCGGCAGGTTTCATCATCCAGCAGACGACAGGCGATGCGGGTGAATACCACCTCGCCGGTATCGGCATCCTCAAGCTTGTTGAGGCAACATTTGCCGCAGCCGTCGCATAGGGCCTCCCATTCGCGGGGGGCCATGTTTTTCATGGGAACCCGTTCCCAGAATTTGGGGCGCAGGCCGTCGCGGTTGATCGGGTCTTTCATCGGCGCGGGCCTTCGCGGGTTGGGGGGCGCGTTACAGTGCGGCAAGAATGGCGCGGGCCTGATCGCAGTCACGCTGCATCTGGGCGATGAATGGTGCCAGCCCGTCAAATGTCAATTCCGGCCGCAGATATTCTACAAGCGCGACCGACAGATGCGCACCGTATAGATCGCCGCTGAAATCGAACAGGAAGGTTTCGCAGTTGGGCCGGTTTTCCCCGAACATCGGCCGCACCCCGATCGACGCCGCACCGATATGGCTGCCCTTGTGCGGGCCTTCCAGCACATCGACCTTTACCGCATATACCCCGAATTTCGGCAGGTGAAGCCCATCCAAGTTCATGTTCGCGGTGGGAAAGCCCAACTCACGCCCGCGCTGGTGGCCATGGATCACCTCGCCTTCGATACGATGCCAATGGCCAAGCATGGCAGCGGCGTCGCGGGGGCGGCCCTGGCTGATTGCATCACGGATCGCGGTGGACGAGACTGCGCCGGCATCGCCTTCCAGCAGCGTCGATATCGTAACGCCAAAGCCCATTTCCGCCCCGAAGCGCACCAGATCATCGACGCAGCCGGCGCGTGCCTTGCCAAAGCAGAAATCGGCGCCGACCACGACGTGCCGCAGCCCCAGCCCGTCGGCCAGCACATCCTGTGCAAAGGCGCGCGGGGGCAGGGCGGCCATCTGTGCGTTGAACGGCAATTGATACAGAAGGTCCACCCCAAGCTTGGCCAGCCGGTTGCGCTTGGATTCAGCGTTCATCAGGCGAAAGGCGGGGGCGTGGGGGGTGAAATATTCGCGGGGGTGAGGTTCGAAGGTCACGACACCCAGCGGCGCGCCAAGGGTCTGCGCGGATGTGCGGGCCTGGTCGATCACGGCCTGATGGCCCAGGTGGATGCCATCGAAATTGCCGATCGCGGCGCTGGCACCGCGATCTTCAGGGTCAAGGCCGGTCCATGCGGATATGGTTTTCATCGGTCCCAAAGCGCTGGCACCGATAAACGGGGCCGTCTATTCAGATTTTCGGCTGGGCGCCAATACCAGCGCTTCGCCCTTTATGACGACCGTATCGCCCACCATGCAGCGACAATCAAGGCTAACCCGGTGGCGCTCGCGATCAACGCCTGTGACTTCGACCTCGGCCACGACGATATCGCCGGGGCGAACGGGGGCCATGAACCGCAGCGTCTGGCCCATATAGACAGAGCCGTGACCGGGAAGCTGTTCGCCGATCACCGCCGATATCAGGCCCGCGCTGAGCATGCCATGGGCGACGCAGCCCTTGAACCGGGTCGTTTTGGCAAAATCATCGTCAAGATGCACCGGGTTGTGATCCAGGCTGACATTGGCGAACATCTGGATGTCCTGCATTGTCACTTCCTTGCGCAGCCGCCGCTGCATCCCGATTTCGATATCTTCGACGAAGATCGACCCGCGCGTGATTTCTTCCAGCATCCTGTTCCCCTGAGCAATATAAGGGAATGTTAGCGAGCGAAATTGCAGGGCGCAAGAAAAGATAGAAATAATCTTATGAATGAATGTTCATTTTTGAAATTATATTTCAATAGACTATCGCAGGAAGCCAATGGCGAAATCGGGGGCGGCTTGGGCCTTGTTCAGGAATGCCGTCAGCATGGTTGGGTCGGGCTGGTAATGTGTGCCGGTTTCCAGTGCCGATAATCCGCCGGTGATGAACAGGCTGTCCAGCCCTTCGCCCATAGCCCCGCGAATATCGGTTTCGATTCCATCTCCGATGCACAGAATACGATCATCGGGCACTTGCGCGATCTGCCTCAGCCGACGACGGGCCAGATCATAGATCGGCGGATGCGGCTTGCCGAAATACAGCGATTCCCCGCCCATATCCATATAAAGCGCGGCAAGGGCACCCGCGCACCATTCACGGCTTTCGCCCCGGTCCACCACGATATCGGGGTTGGCGCAAAGCAGTTTCAGGCCTTTTTGTTTGGCATACAGGAATTGCGGGCGCAGGTTGGCCGGGTCTGCATGGGGGTCGAAGGGACCGGTGCAGACGATGCCTTCGGCCTGATCCAGCGGGACACGTTCAATGGCGACCGGATCCTCGACGATCTGGATCGGGTCAAAAAAGCTGTGGTCGCTTGGTTCGCCGATATAGAACACCTTTTCGCCGACCACGCCGCGATACATCGCAGCGCGTGCGCTGTCACCGGATGTGGCGATGCTGTCCCAGCAATCGCGGGCGACACCGATGCGATCCAGCTGGGCGGCCACGCTTTCGCGGTGGCGCGGGGCGTTGGTGACCAGAATGACGATGCCACCGTTTGCACGATAGCGTTGCAGGGCCATCACCGCGGCAGGGAAAGGCGTGCGTCCGTTATGAACGCAGCCCCAAAGATCGACGAAAAGCGCATCATATCCGGCGGATACTTCTTGCAGGGTTTCGATCAGCCGGGTCATGATTGCGCTTTCATTGAAAGGGGTGCCGGTCGCACCCCTTGTTGTCTGTGCCGTGGTTACAGCTTCAGGTTCGGGATGATCTGTTTTTTCCGGCTCATGATGCCGGGCAGAACAACCGTATCGCCCGCAACAGTCGCGCCAAAGGATTTTTCGGCGATGGTCTTGACCAGATCATTGGGCACCAAAAGCGTGGCTTCTTCGTTCAGGATATCCACTACGAACAACAAGACCTGATCGGCGCCATCTTCGCTGGCGACACCCGGCATGGCCGCCATAAGGGCCTCCTTGCGATCCAGCACGACCTTGGGCGCCGTGGTTTCCAGAACCGATACCCGGAAGTCCTTGCCGGCGATGCTGTATTCCTTGCTGTCCATGCGCAGCAGCTCGGCCTCGGAAAAGGCGGAAACATCGGATTTTGCAGCGAATAATTCGGCCGCATAATCGGGGATGGAAATGCCCAGTTCCGATGCCAGCTGTTGTGCAACGGCGCGGTCATGCGGCGTTGTGGTGGGCGAGCGGAATTCAAGCGTGTCCGACAGGATGCAAGACAGCATCAGGCACTTGATATTTTCGGGCATCTTTGCCGCGTCATCGCCCATCAGGTCGAACATGACTGTCGCGGTGCAGGCCAGCGGCCGGATGGTAATGGTAATCGGGCCTTTGGTTTTCAGGCCGCCCTGCAGCAGGTGATGGTCGATTACTTCGATCACGTCCGCCTCGTTGATAGAGGGCGGCAATTCGGCGACGTTGTTGGTATCGACCACGACAACCTTGTCGCCAGCGGCGACATCGCTGATGATTTCCGGCTGATCAAAGCCCCAGCGTTTCAGGACAAAGGCGGCTTCGGTATTGGGTTCGCCCAACAGCCTGGCCTCGGCGGGTGTGCCTTTTACTTCAGACAGATACCACGCCCAGATCAGCGGCGATCCGGTGGAATCGGTGTCGGGGGATTTGTGGCCGAAGACTTTGATGGTCATGTGATGCGTCCGGTTATTTCAGGTCAATCGCGCGCTTTATACGGCCCGCGCCGGGGCTTGTCACGGGGGCGGGCGGCATGTTGGCGGGTGTCATGATAATTTCGCATAGCGGCAGTTGACACTGTCAGGGGCGTTCCTTAAATCCAGCACGTTAGCACTCGATGAAGGTGAGTGCTAATATTTGCGAAACATATGAACCAAGGAGCGTTCAGAGATGGCATTCACTCCGCTGCACGACCGTGTGCTTGTGCGCCGCATCGAAGGCGACGAGAAAACCAAGGGCGGTCTTATCATCCCCGATAGCGCCAAAGAAAAGCCCGCCGAAGGCGAGATCATCGCTGTTGGCGCCGGTGCCCGTGACGAAGACGGCAAGCGCGTGAAAATGGACGTCAAGGCTGGCGACCGCGTGCTGTTCGGCAAATGGTCGGGCACCGAGATCACGCTCGACGGCCAAGAGCTGTTGATCATGAAGGAAAGCGACATTCTCGGCATCATCGCCTGAGGCGCTCGCAGATAACAGAAATTCAGACAACCAGGAGCAAGCAAAATGGCTGCTAAGGACGTCAAGTTCGGCACAGAAGCCCGGAACCAGATGCTTAAGGGCGTCAACATCCTCGCGGATGCCGTCAAGGTTACCCTCGGCCCCAAAGGCCGCAATGTCGTGATCGAGAAATCCTTCGGCGCACCGCGCATCACCAAGGACGGTGTAACGGTTGCCAAGGAAATCGAACTGGAAAACAAGTTCGAGAACATGGGCGCGCAGATGGTGAAAGAAGTCGCCAGCCGCACCAATGACGAAGCAGGCGACGGCACCACCACCGCCACCGTTCTGGCCCAGGCCATCGTCAAGGAAGGCATGAAATCGGTTGCCGCCGGCATGAACCCGATGGATCTGAAGCGCGGCATCGACCTGGCCACCGCCAAGGTCGTCGAAGCCATCCGCAAAGCCGCCCGTCCCGTGACCGACAGCGCCGAAGTGGCGCAGGTCGGCACCATTTCTGCCAATGGCGAGGCCGAAATTGGCCGTCAGATCGCAGAAGCGATGCAGAAAGTCGGCAACGAGGGTGTCATCACTGTCGAAGAGAACAAAGGCCTCGAGACCGAGACCGACGTGGTCGAGGGCATGCAGTTCGACCGTGGCTACCTCAGCCC